>CAJMNP010000157.1 GCA_905214895.1 uncultured bacterium
GATAACGGCGGCATGAAGAAAACGCTTTCGCTCTGGAACTTCTTCACCATCGGTTTTGGCGCCATCATCGGCACCGGTTGGGTTCTGCAGGTCGGCGACTGGATGGTCGTGGGCGGCGGTCCCGTTCCCGCTATGATCGCATTCCTCTTGGGTGCAATCTTCCTCGTGCCCGTCGGAGCTGTTTTCGGTGAGCTCACGGCTGCTATCCCCATCTCGGGCGGCATCGTCGAGTATGTCGACCGTAGCTTTGGCCGTACGCTGAGCTACATCACCGGATGGCTTTTGGCCCTGGGCAACGGCATCCTGTGCCCGTGGGAGGCCATCGCCATTTCTACCCTCGTGTCCGAGATGTTCGGCAGCCTGCCCGGCCTTGAGTGGCTGCGCGCCGTCAAGCTCTACACCATCCTGGGGGCCGACGTTTACCTGTTCCCGACGCTGATCGCGCTCGGCTTTGCCGTCTACGTCATCTTCCTCAACTTTCGCGGTGCCAGCTCGGCCGCCAAGCTCCAGGCCTTCCTGACCAAGGCTCTGCTCTGCGGCATGCTGCTCGCCATGGGCGTCTCGCTGTTCACCGGCTCGCCGGACAATGCCATGCCTGTGTTCTCCCAGGTCGCCGGTGCTGGCGGCGGCAAGGCCGCTACCGAGAGCACCAGCCTGTTCGCCGGCATCGTGTCGGTCCTAGTTCTGACTCCGTTCTTCTACGCCGGTTTCGATACCATTCCTCAGCAGGCTGAGGAAGCAGCCGAGGGCCTCAACTGGAACAAGTTCGGCAAGATCATCTCCCTGGCCCTGCTGGCCGCCGGCGGCTTCTATATGGTCTGCATTTACTCGTTCGGCACCATCCTCGACTGGCATGAGTTTGTTAAGAGCCCGGTTCCCGCGCTTGCCTGCCTCAAGGGCATCAACATGCTTCTGTATCTGGCCATGCTCGTCATCGCCACGCTTGGACCGATGGGCCCGATGAACTCCTTCTACGGCGCCACGAGCCGCATCATGCTCGCCATGGGCCGCAAGGGCCAGCTGCCCGAGAAGTTCGCCGAGGTCGATCCCAAGTCCGGCGCTCCCAAGCTCGCCTGCGTCGTTCTGGGCGTCATCACCGTCATCGGTCCGTTCCTGGGCAAGAACATGCTCATCCCCCTGACCAACGTGTCGGCTCTCGCCTTCATTTTCTCCTGCGGCATGGTCGCCCTCGCCTGCCTGCGTATGCGCTTCACCGAGCCCGACCTGCCTCGTCCCTACGAGGTGCCCGGCGGCAAGTTTGGCATCGGCCTCGCTATCGCTGCCTGCGCCATCATCATCGGCCTGCTCGTGATCCCGTTCTCTCCCGCCTCCCTCAACATGGTGGAGTGGAGCATCGTGATCGGCTGGTTGGCTATTGGCCTGGCCCTTATGGCGTTCACCAATTCCCGCAAAAAGTAACGCCGAGCCGGGGCGGATCGGGTGCGCGGGACCCTCTCTTCCGCGCACCGAACCCGGCATCACTTGGGTAGCTTTGTGAGGCCTTGGCCCAACATGGCCTCGCCCACTTTATGGATCCATAAGGAGGAACCATGTCCACTCAGTATGCAATCGTTGGCGGCAAGCTCATCGACGGTACCGGTGCCGAGCCGGTCGAGAACTCCCTCGTTCTCGTCGACGACAACGGCAAGATCGAGTACGCCGGCGCTATGCAGGACCTTCCCGAGGGCGTTGAGGTTATCGACGCCGCCGGCAAGACCGTCCTTCCCGGCCTGATCGACACCCATCTGCACTTCTCGGGCAACCTGACTGACGATGACACCGATTGGGTCATGCAACCGCTCCTCGAGAAGCAGGCCGTCGCCGTCAAGCAGGCCTACGACTGCCTCACCCACGGCCTCACCACTGTCTGCGAGATCGGCCGCTTTGGTATCCAGGTTCGCGACTGCATCGACAAGGGCGTCTTTAAGGGCCCGCGCGTTCTGGCCACCGGCCTCGGCTTCTGCCGTGTTGCCGGTCACGGTGACTCCCACCACTGCACCCAGGAGCTCAACAAGGAATCCCATCCCTGGGGCGACCAGGTCGACGGTCCTTGGGATCTTCGCAAGGCCGTCCGCCGTCGCCTGCGCGAGAACCCCGATGCCATCAAGATCTGGGCTACCGGTGGCGGCATCTGGCGCTGGGACTCCGGTCGCGACCAGCACTATTGCTCCGAGGAGATCCAGGCCGTGGTCGAAGAGGCAAAGATGGTCGGTATCCCCGTGTGGAGCCACTGCTACAACAACCACGCCGCTGCCTACGATTCCGTCCGCTTTGGCTGCGAGCAGCTGATCCACGGCTTCGATATCGATGAGCGCACCATGGACCTCATGGCCGAGCAGGGTACCTTCTTCACCCCGACGATCGCCTTCCTGCCCACCTGGTACGCCACCTATCCGCCCGTCTACGTCCCCGAGCTGCACGACAAGTACGAGGGCACCCTGGTCGAGAAGGAGCTGCAGCGCAACTACGACTGCCTGCGCGAGGCCAAGAAGCGCGGCGTCGTCATGACGATCGGCTCCGACTCCTTCTCCTTCGTCACCCCGTACGGCACCTGCTCCATCGAGGAGATGTACGAGTTCGTCGACAAGATCGGCTTCACCCCGGTCGAGACCATCACCTGCGCTACCCTCAACGGTGCCAAGATGTGCCACATCGAGGACGAGACCGGTTCTATCGAGGTCGGTAAGTGCGCCGACCTGCTGGTCGTGAACGGTGACGTCGCCGCCGACATCCACGTGCTCAACACCGACAACATGGATGTCATCATGAAGGACGGCTGGATCGTCGAGGCCGGCACCTTTGGCGAGGCCAACAAATACAGCGCCTAAGATACCGTTTGTCGATGGCTGGATGTAAAACACAGTTTTTGATTGCATAATGCAATGGAGAGGGTCGCTTGCGGCCCTCTTTATTGCTAT
>CAJMNP010000158.1 GCA_905214895.1 uncultured bacterium
ACCAGGTCGCGTACCTCGGAGATAATGCTCTCGGCATTGCGCGAGTGATAACGACCGCGGATATACGGGATCATGCAGAAGCTGCAGAAGCGGTTGCAGCCATCGGAGATCTTGACGTAGGCGACAGCGCCCTCGACGGTGCGCTTGACCTGCGGAATATAGGTGGCAATCTCGCGCTCAACACCCAGCACGTCATCGATGACCGCCACGACGCCGTCTTCCTCGTCGGCCTTCACAAAGGCCGCGACCTCGGGCAGCTCGTCGGGCAGGTCATCCCCGTAGCGTGACGGCACGCAGCCGCACATGACGATCGGGCAGGAACGAACGCCGTCCTGCACCTCGTTGGCAAGCTCGAGCGTGGTCTCGATGCTCTCGGACGTTGCAGAGGCAAGGAACGAGCACGTATTGACGATGGCGATATCGGCATCCTGCGGATCGAATGCCTCCTCGTAGCCTGCGGCGGTCAAGAGAGAACGCATGCGGTCGGTGTCGACCTCATTCTTAGCGCACCCGAGGGTGATGTAGAGCACGGAGCCCAACGGTGTATCCATGTTGGAGAGCGGTCCTTTCGAATAATATTAGCGGTAGTTGGTGAACTGCAGCGGCTGACCGTAGTCCTGGTCGCGCAGGAACTGGATCACGGTCTGCAACGCGTCCTTCGAAGCAGAGGAAACACGCAGCTTGTCGGCCTCAATCGTCACCTTGACCTTGAGCTTTTGGTCCTTGATGTCCTTATTGATCTTCTTGGCGGTCGCCTGGTCGATACCCTCGACGATATGGCCGAGCACGCGCACGGTGCCGCCCGATGCCGCCTGAGGCGTATCCCAAGACACGGCCTTAAGATCGATGCCGCGCTTGATGAGCTTGGAGGTTAGGACATCGATGATCTGCTTGGAGACAAAGTCGGCCGGGGCATTGATCGTAAAGAGCTTGTCGCCCTTCGAAAGCTCGATAGTGGCGCCGGAATCCTTCAGGTCATAGCGCTGGGAAATCTCGCGCGTGGTCTGCTGGAAGGCATTATCGACCTCTTGCATGTTGACCTCGGACACGACGTCGAAGCTGGAATCTTTAGCCATGATGTTTCCTTTCGCGTACGAGCGGCTTAGCAGCTATCGTACGACTAGTCGGTTGAATCGGCGGGCGCCTGACCGTCAGGTGCGGTATCGGCGCCATCCGTGGACTGGGTATCGGGGCCGTCGGTGGAATCGGTACCATCGGGGGTGTCGGCACCATCAGAACTTTCACCATTCTCGGAATCAGTCGTCTCCTTCTTGGGAACGGTGATCGTCACGCGTGCCACGCCCGATGTCTTCGTGTCGTAGCGGACCTTTTCGCCGTTCTTGGTAACGGTGACATCGGAAGGCTTGGACGTGGTGATCTCGATCGAGGACTCGGGCGTGTATTCCTGCTCAAAGGGGCCGGTCGCCTGGGCGCCATAGACCGACTTGCCATCAACCTTGACCTCAATCCAAGCAGTCTTGCCCTTGGCAACGGAGATCTTGACCTTTGTGACCTCGTTCTCTTCCTTCTTAGCCGTCGTCTTGGCGGCGTCCGAATCGGTCGACTCGTCCGTCATCTCATCAGTGTCTTCGTCCTCGTCGACCGTTTCGGTCTTCTTAGAAGACTTCTTGGTCGTCGTCTTGGTAGCAGTGGGCGTCTCGGGCGTGGTCTCGGGCGTCGAAGATGCGCAGCCGCGCAGAAGTACCACGATGAGCACGATCAGCAGCAACGCCACGGCACCGATGCCAGCGTAGACGATACGCGGATCGAGCCCGTTGTTTTGAGGAGTACGGGATCCGCCGCGTCCACGACTGGAACTGCTGCGGCCGCCCCCCTGAGGCATACGACCACGATTGCTATCGGAACGGCCACGATAGCCACCCTGGCCCTGAGGGCCGCGCTGACCCGAGCGGGGCGCAAGTTCACCGCGGCCTTGATAGCCACGCTGGCCCGAACGCGAAGCCGAAGGGCGCTGACCACACGGCTGAGACTGAGAGCGAAGACGCGGCGTCACCTGCGTGGTATCGGCATTCGCATAGCCACCGTGAGAGCGTCCGGTGGAGACACCACGGTAACCGCGCCCGGAATAGCCGCCGTCGCCGTAGCCGGCACGAGGGTCACGCGCCACGCCGCGGGCAGCGGGGAGTGCACGGTCCTCGGGCATCGGCGTACTGCGGAACCGGTCACGCTGTGAGCGAATCTCCTCGCCCGAACCCGTCTCGGTAATATAACCGGCCTGCTGAGGACGCTGTCCATAGCGGGTCGAACGACCGCCCTGAACCATAAGAAAGCGCCCGTTATCGACCGAGGAACGCGAATTGACGTAGCCGGCGGCGTCCTGAAAACGACCGCCCTGCTGCGACGTCTCGCGTTCGTATGCCATCAGGTCGTCAAAATAAGCGTTGACGACCTCGCGCGGATTGAGGCCCAAAAAGCGAGCATAGCTCGAAATCATGCCCTGCGCATAGCCGCGCGGGGGCATCGAAGCAAAGTTACCGGTCTCGAAAAACTCGATGATCTGCGGCCTGATTTTGATGGTGTTGGCGACCTGCTGAATGGAAAGCCCCATTCGGCGACGCTGCTCGAGCAGCATGTCACCAAAGCGTGCAGCCATCAGAATCCTCCAAACTCACGATCTTCACGTGCCATCTCGGCGTCGACAGATTCCAGCGCGGCAAGCCCTTCCTCGTCCAGCAGGACCTCGCGCGGCTTGGAACCGTCGGGCGGTCCGACGACACCCTTTTCTTCCAGCATATCCATAATACGCCCGGCACGCGCATAGCCAACCTTCAGGCGACGTTGCAGGCCAGATGTGGAGCCCAGCTGTGAATCCACCACAATATGGGCGGCTTCCCAGATGAGCGGATCATCGTCTTGCGGCTCGGCGACTCCGGTGCGGACAATGCCGCCGCCACC
>CAJMNP010000159.1 GCA_905214895.1 uncultured bacterium
TGGCCATTGACGAGGCTCACTGCGTGAGCCAGTGGGGCCAGGATTTCCGTCCCGCTTACTTGCAGATTCGCGAGTTTATCGATTCGCTGCCACGGCGCCCGATCGTGGCGGCCTTTACCGCCACGGCGACCGAGCGCGTGCGCGCGGACATTCAGCAGATGCTCGGCCTGCAAAATCCCGCGACGGTAGTGACGGGCTTCGATCGCAAGAACCTCTACTTTGGTTGCGAAGAGATGGGCGACAAGGCCAAGACCGCGTGGGTGCGCGACTACGTGATCGCGCATTCGGGCGAGAGCGGCATCGTGTATTGCTCGACCCGCAAGACGGTCGACGCGCTGGCAGGCGAACTTGCTGAGGCGCTGGGCCCCAGCGGCATTCGCGTTGGCCGCTACCATGCCGGCATGGGCAACGACGCCCGCCGCCAGAGCCAGCGCGCCTTTATCGACGACGACATCCAGGTGATGGTTGCCACCAACGCCTTTGGCATGGGCATCGACAAGCCCAACGTGCGCTACGTGATCCACAACAACGTGCCCGAGAGCATCGAGGCCTACTACCAGGAAGCGGGCCGCGCCGGCCGCGATGGCGATCCGGCAAGCTGCCACCTGCTGTGGAACGGCAACGATTTTCGCATGCGCCGCTTTCTGATCGACCGCGGCGATGCGGCCGACGAGGCGCTCGACGACGAGCAGCGCGCGTGGGCGCTCCAGAACCGTTATCGCCTGCTCAGCCAGATGGAGGGCTACTGCAATACCACCGGCTGCCTGCGCGAATACATGCTGCGCTACTTTGGCGACGAAGCCGCGGCCGAGCATGCGGTTGTGGCTGCTGCGGGCGGCACCGCAAACGACGCCGAGGGCTGCGGCAACTGCAGCAATTGCCTCACGCAGTTCGAGGTCGAGGACGTCACCGATATGGCCCGCGCCGCTGTGCGCTATGTGGCCACGCGTCCCATGCGCTTTGGTAAGTCGCTCATCGCCGATGTGCTCCACGGCGGCAATACCGAGCGCATTCGCCAGATGCATCTGGACGAGGACCGCGGCTACGGTGAGCTGTCGAGTGAATCGGTCGGACGCATTAAGGACATCATCGGGCAGCTGTGCGGCCGCGGTTATTTGGCAACCTCGCAGGGGCAATACCCGGTCGTGGGGCTGGGCCCGCGTGCTACCGAGGTCGAGGATGAGGCGTTTGCCTTTACCGTTAAGCGTCGCGCGTCCAAGCGCAAGGCCTCGGCCCGCGCCCGCCGTGCGGTGGATCTGCTGCGCGAGGAGGCCGAGCTGGATCAACGCCCGCGCGTGGGCGACGATGCCGAGCTGTTCGAGCGCCTGCGTGCCCTCCGCAAGGAGATCTCTGCGGAGCTGGAGATGGCGCCGTATATGGTCTTTTCCGACAAGGCCCTGCGCGGCCTGTGCCGCCTGCGCCCGCAGACGCGCGACGAGTTGATCCAGGTCAGCGGCATTGGCGAGAAAAAAGCCGACGCCTTTGGCGAGCAGTTTATGGCGGCGATTGAAGAGTTTGAGTCCGAGCATGCGCGGGATGGAGCGTAACGATGGCTTTCGATAGCAAGACCGACCGTACTGACGTGTCCGCCGTGCCGCTGTACCAGCAGGTCATGGACGACCTAAAGGGCGAGATCGCGCGCGGCGTGTACGCTGCCGGCTCGCGCATTCCTTCCGAGATGGAGCTCGCGAAGTCCTACGGCGTGGGGCGCGTCACCGTGCGTCGCGCCATCGAGGAGCTGTCGCGTGCGGGGTATCTCAACCGCCAGCAGGGGAGGGGCACCTTTGTGTGCGCTCCCAAGCTCAAGCGCAAGATTCGCCAGAAGGGTGACGTCCAGAGCTTTACTGAGGGTTGTGCTGCCAACGACATGGTGCCGGGTGCGCGTCTGGTGTCGCGCACGGTGGTCGCGGCGACGCACGAGGATGCGGCGTTCTTTGGCGTGGAGCCCGGCTGCGAGCTTATCGTGGTCGAACGCGTGCGCACGGCCGACGGCATCCCTGTCATGCTTGAGAACAACGCCTTTGTGCTCGCCGACCATCCCTACCTGCAGACGCTGGCCGATGAGGACCTTTCCGATAACTCAATCTTTGCGCTCGTTGCCGAATATTCGGGTCGCGCGCCGCTCAAGTCCGACCCCTGCACCGTGGAGATTGCGCTTGCCGATGCTCAGGCGGCCCCGCTGTTGGAGGTGCCGGTCGGTGAGCCGCTCTTCTATATGGAGGCGTACTTTACCGATGAGGACGAGCGCCCCTTGCTGCTCGGCCGCCAAAAGATCGTGGGCTCGCGTTACGTCTTCGACATCTAACATCCACAGATAGAACAACATGGAACAACTTTGGTGAAATGACTTCACGGGCGTTGCCGTGCGTGTTATAAATAGGACAACATAGAACGACAGCAGGTACGAGCCGTCGTCGTTCAAAACCGCCGCACAAGGAGGGGCATCACCATGAATGCACACGATCTGATTCAGGAAATTATCGAGCGCAAGGGCAAGATTGAGAATGTCTTTTGGATCGCCTGCGGCGGTTCGATGATCGACCTGATGCCGGCCAACGAGCTGCTCAAGCGCGAGGCAACCACGTTTACCTCGACGGTCTACACGGCACGCGAGTTTTGCCTGATGGCTCCCAAGAGTCTTGGCGAGAAGTCACTCGTAATCGCCTGCAGCCACAGCGGCAATACGCAGGAGGTCGTCGACGGTTGCGAGATGGCGCTGGCAGCCGGCGCCGAGGTCGTTGCCCTCACCGACTGCGAGGGCTCAAAGATCGACAACGGCAAGTGGACCACCTGGGTCTATCCGTGGGGCGAGGGCGTGCCGCAGGCCGAGGTTCCGCAGGGCATCGGCGTCCTGATGGCTGCCGAGCTGCTCGACCAGCAGGAGGGCTACGAGGCGCTCGCCGACATGT
>CAJMNP010000160.1 GCA_905214895.1 uncultured bacterium
CGGCGGGAATCTCGACCGTCACGCGGTCGATGGCGGTGCGGTACTGACGCACCAGCACAATCTTGCCGCTCTCGGTAAGCGCCACAACGGCCGCCGCGCCAGGATGTCGAATCACATCGCGGGCGCTGCGGTGACCGTTGGGCAGCTCAACCTCAAGACGGTGGACGTCGAGGATCTTGCCTTTCCAGGCGCACTCCTCCGAAAGAATCTTCTCGTGTAGCTCGGCATCGTGCGGGTCGTCATCGCCCAGCACCAGCATCGGCTCGTCGACAACCTCGCCACCCGGCTCGCCCTCGGCGTGTCCGTACGCGCGGCTATCTTCCTCGACGATTTGCGCGTCAACGAGTTCTTCGTTCTTCTCGTCCATCCGTCTCATTCCTCTCGGACTTTAGGCATCCCAGGCGTCGCGGCCACGCAGCGCGCGCAGACCGATGTCATGACGCAGGGTCTTGCCCTCAAAATCAATCTTCTCGCAGGCCTCGTAGGCAAGGTTGCGGGCGTTCTCAAACGTGTCGCCCAGCGCGGTCACGGCAAGCACTCGGCCACCGTTGGTCACGAGCTGACCGTCCACCACGGCGGTGCCGGCATGGTACACGGTCACGTTCTCCATGGCCTCGGCGTCGGCGATGCCGGTGATGACTTTGCCCTTCTCATAGCTGCCGGGGTAGCCCGCGCTCGTCAGGACAACGGCCACAGCCCACTCGTCACGCCAATCGAGCTCAATCTGATCAAGCTCGCAGTTGGCGCAGGCGAGCATAACCTCGACCAGGTCGTTCTTGAGGCGCGGCAGCACGACCTGCGTCTCGGGGTCGCCAAAGCGGGCATTGAACTCCAGCACCTTGGGGCCGGCGGGGGTGAGCATAAAGCCACCGTACAGGCAGCCGCGGTAGTCGATACCCTCGGCAGCAAGCTCGGCCACGGTCTGCTCCATGACCGCCACCATGGTGGCGTGCTCCTCGTCGGTCACGATGGGCACCGGGCTGTAAACGCCCATGCCGCCGGTGTTGGGGCCAAGGTCGCCCTCGAGCGCGCGCTTGTGGTCCTGCGAGGTGGCCATGGGGCGCACGGTCTTGCCGTCGGTAAAGGCCAGCAGCGAACACTCGGGGCCAACCAGCATCTCCTCAATGACAACGGTGTTGCCGGCATCACCAAAGGTACCGCCAAAGCACTCGCGCACGGCCTCTTCGGCCTGCT
Source organism: uncultured bacterium (assembly GCA_905214895.1). The sequence goes on from CAJMNP010000160.1 coordinate 1,195, forward strand.
CGAGCTCAGTCGCCACGATAACGCCCTTGCCTGCGGCCAGGCCGTCAGCCTTCACGACCAGCGGGGCACCCTGCTCGCGCACATAGGCAAGAGCCGAAGCCTCGTCAGTAAACGAGCCGTAGGCGGCCGTCGGAATGCCGGCACGCTCCATGAGCTGCTTGGAGAATAGCTTGGAGCCCTCCATCTGGGCACCCTCGGCACCCGGACCAAAGCAGGGAATACCCGCCGCGCGCACGGCGTCGGCCACGCCCGCCACGAGCGGAGCCTCGGGGCCAATCACCACGAGTCCGCATCCATGGCTCTGGGCAAACGCCGCCACGGCCGCAGGATCGCAATCGTCGAGAACCACGTTCTCGCCGCAGCTCGCGGTGCCGCCGTTACCCGGCGCAATGTAGAGCTTGCCGGCGCGCGGTGATGCTGCGAGCTTAGCTGCCAAAGCGTGCTCGCGGCCGCCGCTGCCCAACAACAGGATGTCGATGGTTTGAGTGTCCGCCTTCAAGGGTGCCTCCTCTATGGATGAATGGCTCGCTCCGCGCGAGCCTTTTGCAAGCAAATATACCCCTCGGCCGCCCGCTTGGGCTGCAAAGGGGTATATCGCAATAACCGAATAGTGCCGATTACTTCCAGAATCGGTTGATGATCTGTTCGCGATCGGCGCCGACGCCAATGAACGTCACGCGGGTGTGTGCCAGATCCTCGATAAACGCCACGTAGTCCTGAGCCTCCTGCGGCAGCTCGTCAAAGCTGCGGCAACCGGTGATATCGCACTTCCAGCCCGGGAGCTCCTCGTAGATGGGCTTGGCATGCTCAAAGCGCGCCTGATGCTCGGGCACGCTCGTGTAACGCTCGCCATCGACGTCGTAGGCAACGCACACCTTGATGGTGTCGAAGGCCGAAAGCACGTCGAGCTTGGTCAGGGCGATATCGGTGAGGCCGTTGACACGCGAGGCGTAGTTGGCGATGGGGCCATCGAACCAACCGCAGCGACGGCGACGGCCGGTGGTCACGCCGTACTCATAGCCTTCCTCGGTCAGCGTGTGGCCGGCCTCGGACTCATAGGAAAGCTCGGTGGGCATGGGGCCCGAACCGACGCGGGTGATATAGGCCTTCATGACGCCCAGCACGCGGTCGACGTTCTTCATGCCCACGCCGGAGCCGGTGATGGCGCCGCCGGCGGTGCAGTTGGAAGACGTCACGTACGGATAGGTGCCGTGGTCGATGTCGAGCAACGTCGCTTGGGCGCCCTCAAACAGCAGGTCCTTGCCCTCATCGATCATGTTGTTGAGCAGCAGGCTCGTCTCGGTGATGTAGGGACGCAGGCGCTCGGCCATGGGCAGGTACTCGTCGCAAATCTGGTCCACGGTGTAGGTGGGCAGGTTGTAGATGAGCTCAAGCTCGGGGTTCACGCGGGCGAGAGCGGTCTCCAGCTTGTCGCGGAACAGCGCCTCGTCCAGCATATCCTGCATGCGCAGGCCAATGCGGGCCATCTTGTCCTGATAGCACGGACCGATACCGCGCTTGGTGGTACCGATGTTCTTCTTGCCGAGCTTCTGCTCAAAGGCGCCATCCAGGTCGATGTGGTACGGCATGATGACATGCGCGTTGCCGCTAATCTTGAGGTTCTTGGTGGTGATGCCGTCGGCCTCGAACATGTCGATCTCCTCAAGGACAACCTTGGGGTTGACGACGCAGCCGTTACCGATCACCGACA
>CAJMNP010000161.1 GCA_905214895.1 uncultured bacterium
TTGGGCGGATCGAGGAAGGCCAAAAAGCCCATCAGCACCATGTCGCACTCGTCGGCGATGCCAAACTCACCCACGCAGCGCGGATTGGTCTTTTGCGCCACGGCGATCACGCGCAGGCCCTCGGCATTGAGTTCGGCGACTTGCTTGCGAATCTGGGCGAGCTTATTTTCGCTGAGCGGCTGGGCGACACAGTCAACCTCGACAAAGGAGCAAATCTCGAGCATTTCCTCGGCAGCTCCCTTGGTAACCATCTGGGTTTTGCCCTGGGCGTCGGCGACGACTACGCTCAGGCGACGGCGTGAGAAATCGAAGGGCACCTCGTCGACCTTGGTATAGCGGTCGCGCAGGCTCTGGCCCAGCGTGGAGTCGGGCGCGACAGTCGAGGGCGTCACGTCGGCACGGTCGATGACGGCCAGGTCGATAAGGTTTTTGAGGCCGGTCTGGAAGAAGCTGTTCAAAAACGCATGGCGCAGCACGCGTGCGTCCTCGTTGCCGTCAGTGTTGAGATAGCGCTCGAGCACGATGCGGTCTTCGGTGAGGGTGCCGGTCTTGTCACAGCACAGGACATCCATGGCACCGAGGTTTTGGATCGCCGGCAGCTCCTTGACGATAACCTGGCGGCGGGCGAGGTCCTTGGCGCCCTGCGACAGGCTCGTGGTCACGATGACGGGAAGCATCTGCGGCGTGATGCCCACGGCCACGCTCGTGGCGAACAGCAGCGCGTCGATGACGTTGCCCTTGGTGGCGGCGTTGATGGCAAAGACGGCCGGCGCCATAACGAGCATAAGGCGTACGAGCAACATGGAGACGCTCGAGACACCGCGGTCAAACGCGCTCTTCTCGCCGCGCCCGTTGAGCATCTTGGCGATGCCGCCCAGGTAAGTGTCCGAGCCGGTGGCTACGACAAGTGCCATAGCGGTGCCGTTTTGCACGGAGGTGCCGGTAAAGACGATGTTCTTGCAGGCAGAGAGCGGCAGCGCGGAGCTGTCGGCACCCTCGGCGACGGTGATGGCAGCGGTCTTTTCGACGGCCTCGCTCTCGCCGGTGAGTGCGGACTCGATCACAAACAGGTCGCGCGCGGTGATGATGCGGGCATCGGCCGGCACCATATCGCCGGCAGAGAGGCGGATTACATCGCCGGGGACGAGCTCGTCGAAGGGGATCTCGACGCGCTCGCCGTCGCGCAGGGCACAGCAGGTGTTGGAGACCAGGTCCTTAAGGGCCTCGGCCGCATTGCCGCTGCGGGCTTCCTGGATAAACTTCATGCCGCCCGATACCAGCAGCATGATGCCGATGACGATGACCGTGGAGGGGTCACGCTGCAGCTCGGGCACGGCGAGCACGTCGATGTAGAGCGAGACCAGTGCGAGGGCGGCGAGGATACCAGCGAAGGGATCGACGAACGCGTCGGCGATGCGGCGGGCGAGCGTCTTGGTCGGCGCTTCGATGGTGTTGGGGCCGACGGCGCTCAGGCGCTCGGCGGCGTGCTCGGCGGTGAGGCCGTCGGCTATGGCGTCGAGCAGCACGAGGGCATCCTCGGCGCTATGGGTGGCGGCGAATATGGTGTTCTTGGACATGCCGGTATGAGCGGCGGGGCGCGCCGTGCGGCGGCGCTTGGAGATGGCTTCGAGTACCGTGGCGGTTTTGAGCATCAGCATAGGGTCCTCCTTGTTGAAGGGAGTTAGCGTACGTGTCGTATTTGCTTCAAAAAACCTAGATGTCGCTCACGTCTTGCTTTCGAACCACCACAAGGGGACAGGCACCTTTGTGGTGGTTTTGACGATCGGTTGTTGGCGCTTATGCGTGCGCGGAATCCTCGCGGCGTGCCGAGGGCGACATGCAGGTTTTTCGACTATGACTGCCTTCCATGGCACACCTCCTTAAGGCCGGGCGCGGCGCGCTTTGGGTATCTCGTACCCGTTACAATCCGCCCGTATTCTTGATGAGGGGGTTTGCCGTGTCAACCCCAATGTTTGGAAAACCATTGCCCCTGACAAAGCCTTTACAGAATGCCGAGGCCCCAAAGCGCGCCCGCAACGCGCCCTGCCTGCGCTAAACTGGAAGGCACGTACGCGATTACGAGAGGAGCCCGCATGGAGGCTTACAAGCAAGAGTTCATCAAGTTCATGGTTGAGTCCGACGTTCTTAAATTCGGCAGCTTTACGCTCAAGAGCGGCCGTCAGTCCCCGTTCTTTATGAACGCCGGCGCTTACGTGACGGGCTACCAGCTCAAGAAGCTGGGCGAGTATTACGCCCAGGCCATCCACGATAACTTTGGCGACGACTTTGACGTGCTGTTTGGACCGGCCTACAAGGGTATTCCGCTGGCCGTCGTGACCGCAATTGCCTACCACGAGCTGTACGGCAAGGAGGTCAAGTACTGCTGCGATCGCAAGGAGGCCAAGGACCACGGCGCCGACAAGGGCAACCTGCTGGGCTACGAGCCCCAGGACGGCGACCGCGTGGTCATGGTCGAGGACGTCACCACCAGCGGTAAGTCCATCGACGAGACCTATCCCAAGGTCAAGGCTGCTGCCGATGTCGAGATCAAGGGCCTCATCGTGTCCCTCAACCGCATGGAGGTCGGCAAGGGTGGCGTGACCACCGCGCAGAAGGAGATCGAGGCCAAGTACGGTTTCCCCGTCGCGAGCATCGTCTCCATGGCCGAGGTCGTCGAGACCCTTTACAACCACGAGATCGACGGCAAGGTTGTCATCGACGACGAGCTCAAGACCGCCATCGACGCCTACTACGAGCAGTACGGCGTCAAGTAGGTTCCGCCGTTCTACCGAACGGCGGACCGGCCGACGCTGCGCGCCGCCCAGGACGACAATTTGTCATTCAAAAGGCAAGGCATGACCAAAAGGTCTATGCCTTGCCTTTTTCATGCCAACTTGT
>CAJMNP010000162.1 GCA_905214895.1 uncultured bacterium
GCCCATCACGATTTGGCGAGCCTGCTCGCACGCGAGCACGAGCTGCTGACCTCGCATGGCCATGGTCGCGTATTCGAGGGCCTGCCTACGCTCGATACGATTGCCGAGCGTCTTTCCGCCGAGGCGGCGAGCGGCCACATCGATGCTCGTATTGTGGACGCGGCACATCTTCTTGCCGATAAGACCTATGGAGACGAGGTCGACCTGTCCGAGCTGACTCCGCGTGAGCGCCGTCGCCTGGAGCGCGCCAAGCTTGCCGTGCGCGAATACCGCCGCCGCATGCTGGAGCTTTACGCACGCGATGAGGCCCAGGACGACGACGGCAGGTAGCCAACGCCGCCGCGGAAAATGCGTCCCGGAATTGGCGTCCAGAGTGGGACGTGCTTTCCGCGAGAGGCCCGTTGCGGAAAGCGTGTCCCAGAATCCGCGCCCAGAATGGAACATAGTTTCCGAAAAGGGCCCTGAGGGAAGCTTCGCCCCGTTCTGAGCTGAAATACCGGGACGCAGTTTCCCATACAAACAGAACAAAGGCGCGCCGCCTGCAGTTGATGCAGGAAGCGCGCCTTTTAGTTGAGCAATGTTGAGGCTGGGAGCTGAGGCTTGTGGTCCCTTAAGAGCGGGCAGCTCCGTCGACGGGGAGCACAGCGCCCGTAACGTAGGCGGCCATGTCGCTCGCTAGGAAGACAAAGGCGTTGGCGACATCCTCGGGCTCGCCCATGCGGCCGAGCGGGATGGTAGCGATGATGGGCTTGATGACTTCTTCGGGCAGGTTGGCGACCATGTCGGTCCTGGTTACGCCGGGGGCGACGGCATTGACGCGAATGCCCACGGGGGCGAGCTCGCGTGAGAGCGACTGGACCATGCCGTTGACGGCGAACTTGGACGTGGGATAGCCAACGCCGGAGGGCTGACCGTACTTAGCGACCATCGAGCTCGTGGTGGTGATGGTGCCACCGTGGCCGGCTTCGGTCATGATCTTGGCAGCGGCCTGGTGACCATTAAAGACGGCGACGACGTTGAGGTCCATGACCTTGGCGAACTCCTCGGCCGTGTAGTCCAAAAGGGGCGAGCGCTGGGAGATACCGGCATTGTTGACGACCGTGTCGAGACCGCCCATGTCGGCTGCGGCCTGCGTAAAGGCCTCGGTTACGGCCTCGAGTGAGGTGAGGTTGCACGAACGCCCCCAGATCTTTGCCTCGGGATAGGCGGCGGCGAGCTTCTCAACGGCCGCGTCGGCGGTTTCCTGACGCGAACCAAAGACGGTGACGGCGGCGCCTTCCTCGATAAAACGGCAGGCGATGGCATAGCCGATACCGCGCGTGCCTCCGGTGATGATTGCTTTCTTACCCTCGAGCAACATGGTGCCTCCATTCTTCGGGGGTGGACATACGCAGCACAGCATAACGGCGCGCAAAATCAACTTCGTTCGCATATCGGTAAACGGCACCCTCGGTTGTCAGCGAATGGCCAAGTTGTTCAAACTTTTGCTTGATGAACGCAATGGGCGGTTTCAAACAAAGGGGCTCCCATCCAAACGGACGGGAGCCCCTCAGGTGCTATGTTGTGTGCCAAGGACTGGACTAGTTCGCCATGACGCCTTCGGTCCAGGCCTCGACGTCCTCGATGCGCAGGACGTTGGCGACCTCGGCCACGCAGTCGACGCTGGCAAGTTCGGCGGCGGCAGCCTGGACGTCCTTCTCGAGTGCGCGGTGCGTCAAGAAGATGACCGAGCAGGCATCGCTGACGCCCGACTTGCCGTCCTCGACTTGGTTGATGAGCGAGATCGAAATGTTGTGCTTGGCAAAGATGTCGACCGTCTCGGACAGGGCGCCCACGCGGTCAGCGACCTTCAGGCGCACATAGTACTTGGTTTGGAGCTCGTCCATGGGCTTAAAGGCGAGGTTGTGACCATAGGGCTCAATCTCGGGCAGTGGAGCCACGCCGCGGCTGATCTGCTCGGAGAGCGACAGGATATCGCCCACGACGGCACTCGCGGTGGGGAAGGAGCCTGCGCCCGCGCCGTAGAACATGGTCTCGCCCACGGCGTCGCCTACCACGTAGACAGCGTTCATGGCGCCGTTGACCTTGGCGAGCATATGGTCTGCCGGGATGAGCGTGGGATGCACGCGGACGTCGACGCCGGCGTCGGTGTTGCGTGCGATGCCCAGCAGCTTGATGGTGTAGCCGAGCTCGCGGGCTTGGGCGATGTCCTCGGCGCCGATGGTGCGGATACCCTGCTGGTACACATCATCGGTGGTAACGCGGGTGCCAAAGCCGATGGAAGCGAGGATCGCCGTCTTGCTGGCGGCATCGAAGCCGTCGACGTCGGCGGACGGGTCGGCCTCGGCATAGCCCTTGGCCTGTGCGTCGGCGAGCACGTCGGCGTAATCGGCGCCCTCGGCGTCCATGCGCGACAGGATGTAGTTGGTGGTACCGTTGAGGATGCCGGCGATAGTCAGGATCTTGTTGCCCACCAGGTCGTGCTCAAGCGTGCTCACGATGGGGATGCCGCCGCCGCAGCTGGCCTCGCATTTAATCTGCACGCCGCACGCACGCGCCTTCTCGGCAAGCGTCTCGACGTGACGGCCCAGCAGGGCCTTGTTGGCGGAGACGACGTGCTTGCCGTGCTCAAAGGCAGTGGTAAAGATCTCGGTTGCGGGATGCTCGCCGCCGATCAGCTCGACGACGATGTCGACGGCGGGGTCGGTGACGACGTCGTGCCAGTCACTCGTAAAGGCCTCGCGCTCAATGCCTGCCGCCTCGGCCTGCTCCCAAGCAAGCGCGCAGGCGCGGGTCAGCTTAAGGTCGATGCCGTAGGCTGCCAGGTACTCATCGTGGTGGCTCTTGATCAGACGGGCCACGCCGCCGCCGACGGT
>CAJMNP010000163.1 GCA_905214895.1 uncultured bacterium
ATGGCTGCCGAGCTGCTCGACCAGCAGGAGGGCTACGAGGCGCTCGCCGACATGTACGCCGGCCTCAAGCAGATGGATGCGCTGTTGCCCGCTGCCCGCGAGAAGGTCAACGCCGAGCTGGGCGATCGCTTTGCCGAGCTCTGCCAGCAGCACAAGTTCTTCTATATTCTGGGATCCGGCCCCAACTTTAGCCAGACCTACGCCATGGCCATCTGCTCGCTCATGGAGATGCAGTGGCAGCACTGCTGCTACATCCACTCCGGCGAGTACTTCCACGGTCCGTTCGAAGCCACCGAGCCCGGCGTGTTCTACTTTGTGCAGCTTGGCGCGGGCGAGTGCCGTCCCATGGAGGAGCGCGCGCTCGCGTTCCTCAACACGCACACCGATACGGTCATGGTGCTCGATGCGCTCGAGTACGGCGTGGGCGAGGTGCCCGCCAGCGTGCGTTCGTTCCTGGAGCCGATCTTCTTCTATGCGATGAGCTGCGAGCTGCGTGCCGCCCGCGGCAAGGTGTTCGACCACAGCCCCGAGGTTCGTCGCTACATGGGCATCGAGCAGTACTAGGTAACGGGAATTATCTTTTTGACGGGGTCTGCGCTGCGCGCGGGCCCCGTTTTGCGTTGTGGCGGCCGGATTTGTGTTTGCGCGAAAACGAAGGTGAATACTTTTCCGCGATGTGAACGACCTGTTTTGGACCCCCGAAGCATCCATACTTTTTGGCGGCAAAACTGCAGGAAAAACCCGACGGAACCGCAGGAAACAGCGCCTGAAAAATGTCGATGCTTCGGGGGTCCAATTTTGCTCGTTCACATCGCGGAAAAGTATTCACCTTCGATTCGCAAGGGCACTGCGTGAGTCAAAAAAGCGGGCTGCGCCGGGGATTTCCGGCGCAGCCCGCTTGGTATCGCGCTTAGATTCGTAAGGTTGCGGCAGCCAGCGGCCTACTTTGCGTCGTAGGCCTCGGCGTCCCACCAGTCGAGCTGGGCGATGTTGTCGCGGATGTGCTGGCAGCTCTTGTGGAAGCCCTCGAGCTCGTACTCGGACAGGTCCAGCGTGTAGACCTCCTCGACGCCCTTGGCACCGATCACGCACGGCAGGGAGGTGAAAATGCCCTCCTCGCCATACTGACCGGTCATAAGCGTAGAGGCCGAAAGCACGGCGTGCTCGTTGTGCAGCACGGCGGCGCAGACGCGCGCGGCGGAGTTGGCGACGGCGTACTCGGTGCACTGCTTGCCCTGGTAGGTCACATAGCCGCCCTTGCGCGCGAGCTCCTCGATCTCCATGTGGTCGAAGGCATACTTGTCGGGGTTCTCGGCTTGAAGTTCGTTGAGGCTCTTGCCGGCGATGGTTGCGGCCTTAAAGGCGGCAAGCTGGCTAAAGCCGTGCTCGCCGATCATGTAGGCGTCGATGGACTTGGGGCTTACGCCGACCTTCTTGGAGATCTCGGTGCGCAGGCGGGCGGAGTCCAGACCGCAGCCCGAGCCGATGATCTTCTTGGGATCGTAGCCGGTCAGGTGCCACAGCTCGGTGCACACGACGTCGCAGGGGTTGGAGATGCTCACAAAGATGCCGTCGAAGCCGGCGTCGACGATGCGCTTGGCAAAGGTGCGGGCGGCGTCGGTGGTAAAGAACAGCTCGCCGTCGCGGTTGCCAGCGGCCAATGCGACCTTGCCGGCGGCGTTGACGATGACGTCGCAGCAGGCCAGCTCCTCGTAGTGGTCGTAGCAGTTGACGATCTTGGTGTTGTACGGGACAAACGAAAGGGAGTCGCGCAGGTCCTGGACTTCGGACGTCACCTTGGCCTCGTTGATATCGCACAGGTACAGCTCATCGGCAATGCCCTGCATGAGCAGGCTGTTGGCGACATGTGCTCCTACGTGGCCCTGGCCGACCACACCGATCTTACGCGTCTGGTACATATATGTATCCTTTCGGCCGAGTTTTTCGCGTCGAACCATTGTAGCCTCCTGCCGTCACTTTGCTAGGCTAAAGCGCCATAGATTTTTGGGCATGCCTTAATCTCTACTTTTGGAGTGATTTGGGCCGCTGACGGCATCGCTGGGCGATGCGCTCGCGCGGATGGGGCCGGTCGTTGTACCATAGCTGCAACTGACTCGTAAGGAGCATCCATGCCCATTCGTATTCCCGACGCCCTCCCTGCCGCCGCGCAGCTCGAGAGCGAGAACATCTTTGTCATGACCGAGTACCGCGCGCTACACCAGGACATCCGTCCGCTGCGCGTGCTCATCCTCAACCTCATGCCCACTAAGATCGCCACTGAGACGCAGATTATGCGCAAGCTCTCCAACACGCCGCTGCAGGTGGAGGTGGACCTGCTGCGCACCAAGACGCACGAGGCCACGCACGTGAGCGCCGGCCACCTGGAGACGTTCTACCGCACGTTCGACGACATCCGGGACATCCACTACGACGGCCTGATCATCACGGGCGCACCGGTGGAGCAGATGCCGTTCGAGGAGGTCGACTACTGGCCCGAGCTCTGCCAGATCATGGATTGGTCCACCACGCACGTGCACTCTACGCTGCACATTTGTTGGGGCGCGCAGGCCGGCCTGTACCACCACTACGGTATTCAGAAGCACGATCTGCCGGCAAAGGCGAGTGGCGTATTTGAGCATTATCTGGTGAAGCCGCAAAGCCCGCTGGTCCGCGGCTTTGACGACCGTTTCTATGCCGTGCATTCGCGCAACACCGATGTGCGCCGCGAGGACGTGGAGGCCGAGCCGCAGCTTGAGGTCGTGGCCGTGTCCGACGAGGTGGGCCTGTACATCGTCAAGTCGACCGACAGCCGTCGCTTCTTTGTCTTTGGCCATCCCGAGTACGATACCGACACGCTGCGCCTGGAGTACGAGCG
>CAJMNP010000164.1 GCA_905214895.1 uncultured bacterium
TGCCAAAGCCGCCGGGGACCAGGATGCCCGAGGCGTCGCCCAGAACCTCGGAGACGTTCTGCTCGTCGAGACTCTCGCCATCGACCAGCTGCACGTCAACGTGGCGATCGTAGAACACGCCCGCGTGGTGCAGGGCCTCGATAACCGACAGGTAGGCATCGGGCAGCTGCGTATACTTGCCCACGACGGCGATCTTCACCTTGTCGGCGTGATGGTTGGCGTGATTCTGCTTGCGCAGGAACTCGTTCCACTCGCTCATGTCGCGCTCACGCGGGTCCAGACCCAGGCGCTCGCAAATGCGCAGGTCAAAGTCCTGCTCGGCGAGCAGCTGCGGAACATCGTAGATGCTCGCGCAGTCCTCGTTGGTAAAGACACAGTCGGTGTCGACGTCGCAGAAGCTTGCGATCTTGCCGCGGATGGCATCGTCGATATGGTGGTCGGAGCGCAGAACGATAATATCGGGCTGGATACCAAAGCTGCGGAGCTCCTTGACGGAGTGCTGCGTCGGCTTGGTCTTGACCTCGTGGGCGGCGGCGATATAGGGAACGAGCGACACGTGGATGTAGCAGACGTTCTCGGGGCCGGCCTCCTTGCGATACTGGCGAATGGCCTCGACAAACGGCTGCGACTCGATGTCGCCGATGGTGCCGCCCAGCTCGGTGATGACCACGTCGGAGCCGGTCTGCTCCTCAATACGACGGAACTTATCCTTAATGGCGTTCGTGACGTGCGGAATCACCTGCACGGTGCCGCCCAAAAAGTCGCCGCGGCGCTCGCGGGCGATCAAGCTCTTATAGATGGCACCAGTCGTAAAGTTGGAATCACGGGTCAGGTTCTCGTCAATAAAGCGCTCGTAGTGGCCCAGGTCCAGATCGGACTCGTAGCCGTCCTCGGTCACAAAGACCTCGCCATGCTGGAACGGGCTCATGGTGCCGGGGTCGACGTTCAGATACGGGTCGGCCTTTTGCATCGTTACCTTGTAGCCGCGCGACTTGAGCAGACGGCCCAGCGAGGCCGCTGTAATACCCTTGCCCAGAGACGAAACCACGCCGCCGGTCACGAACACATGCTTGGTCATATTGAGTTACCTGCGCTTCCCGTAGAAGTTGTCCATACACATCTTACGGGTCTTCATTGTAATACTCGCGACGCGCGCCGCACGCAATTTTTCTTACGCGCAATCGCATTTCTCCATCTCGAAACAAAACGCCGTCCGGTTGCCCAGGCGGCGTCGTTTCCACTATGAATGCATGCTGTTATCGATCGGCGACTTCGTCCTTGATCAAGTCCTGCACGAGCATACCGGCACGGATGCCCTCTAGATACCACTCGCCACGCTCCGTGAGACAAATACCATTTGCGAGCTGGCCGCCGTCGTCGCTGTAGCGCGAGACGACCTCAATGATGTCTTCGGATTCCAAGCGCTCAATTGCCGCGCGGGCGCGATACGGAGACACCCCCACACGCTCGGCAAGCGTCTTGCGCGAAAAGCCATAAAATCCGCCGTTGTCTTCGGACTGCTGAGCGATCTCCATCAGCACCTGCACCTCGACACGCTTCATATCGTTGACACTCGCACGACCCTTGCCAGCCATGGCAGCCTCCTCAAACCGAGCACGGGCATCACTTGCACCGTGCGCGACCGGCACACCCCATGATGGCCGGCAACATCCATCATGCGGCATCCCCGCAAAAGGATGAAACAATTAGGGTTATTGTATACCGTCCAAATCGCTTATAGGCAGGTAAACGGGCTAATTTTAGGTTAAACGGTAGCTTTGTTGATAAAAGGGGCGCACCGAATGCATACCCGATGCGCCCCTTTCAGACCAATTTATCCAGGCTTAGCGGTGGAAGAAACCACGGCGCTCGAACTTGGGCTCGCAGCACACGTTGATGCCCAGCTTGCGCAACACTGTCTCGTCCGTCGGCGAGATGATCACGCTAAAGAAGGCATCACAGCCGCGCAGCTGCTCCAGGCCCGAAAGGACGCGGGCCGCCGTCTCGCTCGTTGCCGAGGTGATCGAGAGCGCCATAAGCGTCTCGTCGGTGTGCAGGCGCGGGTTCTTGCTACCCAGGAAATGCGTCTTGAGCTTGCTGATAGGCTCGATCGCCTCATCACTAATGACCTCGAGCTCAAGGTCAACGCCCGATACATGCTTAAGCGCGTTCATGATGAGCGAGCTCGCGGCGCCCAGGCGCGTGGAAGTCTTACCGGTCACCACGGAGCCGTCGGGCATGACCATGGCGCCTACGGGGCCACCCGTCAGCTGCTCCCTGGTAAGGGCGGCCGAGCGTGCCGGCGAGTAATTCTTGTCGATACCGGCCTTCTTCATAATGAGCTTGAGACGATCAACCTGCTCATCGCCCACGCCGGTGCGGCGCACGGCCTCGACCGCAGAAAAGTAGCGGCGGACGATCTCCATCTTGGAGGCATCGCGACAGGCATCGTCATCGGTGATGGCAAAGCCGACCATATTGACACCCATGTCGGTGGGGCTCTGGTAGGGGCTCTCCCCCAGAATCTTTTCCATCAGGGCACGGACCACCGGGAAAGCCTCGACGTCACGGTTGTAGTTGACCGTGGTCTTGTTGTAGGCCTCCAAGTGGAAGGAGTCGATGATATTGGCATCGTCGAGGTCGGCCGTGGCGGCCTCATAGGCGATGTTGACCGGATGCGTGAGGGGCAGATTCCAGACCGGGAACGTCTCGAACTTGGCGTAGCCGGCGGCGGTGCCGTGCTTGTGCTCGTGATAGAGCTGAGACAGGCAGGTGGCGAGCTTGCCCGAGCCGGGGCCGGGAGCGGTGACCACGACGAGCGGACGGGTGGTCTCGACAAACTCGTTCTTGCCATAGCCGTCGTCGG
>CAJMNP010000165.1 GCA_905214895.1 uncultured bacterium
ACTTGCACCAGAGCGTAAGGGGCTGGCATACACATGCAGACGGTCTATCGGGTATACGAGGGAGCGCGGGAGCCGCATCGGCTTGCCGTCGAGCGTACGGCCGAGGTGCTCGGCTGTGGCGGTCTGGCCCTGATCCCGACCGAGACCGTCTATGGTGTCGCTGTGGCAGTTAGCGCCTTTTCGGACGCCGTGCCTCAAGATACAAGCGAATTCCCATCGTGGCCGCGCGATCCGCAGGCCACCGTCAACGGCGCCGCGGTCCCCGCGCTCGGTACCGGCTATCGTCGTATCTTTACCCTCAAGCAGCGCGAGCTCACCCAAACGGTTGCCTGGCTGGTCGATGATGCCGAGGCGCTCGATCGCTATGGCGTGGATATCCCTAACGAGGCCCGCGTGCTCGCCCGACGATGCTGGCCGGGCGCCCTGACTATCGTGGTCAAGGCGGCCCCCTGCGTGCCGACCTTTATGCGCGCCGCCGACGACACGGTGGCGCTTCGCGCTTCGGCCTCGCCCGTGGTGCAAGCGCTCATCCGCGCCTGCGGCAGCCCTCTTGCCTGCACCAGCGCCAACACGCATGGCGCGCCCGCGCCGGCAAGTTTTGCCACGGTGGAGGAGCGCATCCTGGAGGGAGTCGATGTTGCCGTCGACGCCGGTGAGACCCCGTGTCGCGACGCTTCGACCATCGTGTCGTTCCAGCACGGCGGGCTCCAGATCCTGCGCCAAGGCGCACTTCCCGCATCAGAGATCGAGCGGGTCCTGTCTGGCCCGATGCAATAGAAAGGTGTAAGCGATGTCGTTGAATCTAGGTAGCCTGGGTATGGAAGACGCCTCGTTTAGCTTTGGCGGTTCCTACATCATGGCGCTCGACTGCGGCACCACCTCGGTACTCGCGACCATAGTCGACGAGTACGGCTGCATCGTCGCCCAGGCGCGTCGTAGCGTCAAAACCAGCTTCCCGCGCCCCGGCTGGGTGGAGCAGGATCCCACGGAGGTGCTTGCCAGCCAGATCGGCGTGATGATGGAGGTCCAGTTTAAGAGCGGCATCCATTCTGACCGCATTGCCGCCATCGGTATCTCCAACCAGCGCGAGACCACGGTAGTGTGGGACCGCATAAGCGGCCAACCCATCTATAACGCCATCGTGTGGCAATGCCGTCGCACCGCACCTCTGATCGACGAGCTGGTCGAGCAGGGCGCAGAAGAACTGGTGCGCTCCCGCACGGGACTCACGCTCGATCCGTATTTCTCGGCTTCCAAGGTGCAGTGGATCCTCGACAACGTCGACGGTGCGCGCGAGAGCGCGGCGGCGGGCGACCTCATGTTCGGTACCATCGACGCCTGGCTCATCTACAACCTCACCGGCGGTCAGGTCTTTGCCACCGACTACACCAATGCCAGCCGCACCGCGCTCTTCAATATCCATACGCTTGATTGGGACGACGATCTGCTGGCGCTTTTCGACGTCCCGCGTTCCATGATGCCCGAGGTTCGTTGGAGCTCGGGCGACTACGGCCGCGTCGCGAGCGACATCATGACCAACATGCCACCCATCATGGGCGTGGCGGGCGACCAGCAGGCGTCGCTGTTCGGCCACTGCTGTTTCCATCCTGGCCAGACCAAAAACACCTATGGCACGGGTTGCTTTATGCTCATGAACACCGGCGACGAGATCGTCGAATCCAAGAACGGTCTGGTCTCCACGATCGGTATCGCCGCGGACGGCAAGATCAGCTATGCGCTCGAGGGTTCTATCTTTGCCGCCGGCTCAACCATGAACTGGCTGCGCAACAACATGGGCATCATCTCGAGCGTGAGCGAGTCCGCGCAACTCGCCACTTCGATTAACGACAACGAGGGCTGCTACTTCGTCCCCGCCTTCGCAGGCCTGGGCGCCCCCTGGTGGGACCCGCATGCTCGCGGTATCGTGTGCGGCCTGACCGGTGCCTCGAGTCGCGCGACCATTGTGCGTGCGGCCTGCGAGTCCATGGCCTACCAGAGTTATGACGTGCTACGCGCCATGGAGCAGGACGTGGGACTTTCGATTGAGCGCCTGTCCGTCGATGGCGGTGCCTCGCGCAACGAGTTCATCATGCAATTCCAGGCCGATCTGCTGGATATCCCCGTGCTGCAGTGCGAGACGGTGGAGACCACGGCGATCGGCGCCGCGTACTTGGCGGGCCTTGCCGTCGGCTACTGGGAGGATTTGGAGGAGCTGGAGCAAAACGCTCAGATCGTCAAAGTCTTCCATCCTCACATGTCCGCCGAGCGCCGCGAGCAAAACCTGGCGGGCTGGCATGATGCCGTCAAGCGTTCGCTCAACACCGCTCAGTAGGGTTGCGACGAGCTGCTCGATACAACAAACCGTTAAACTTATGCACGGCGCACGGCAACAACGTCGCCATGCGCCTTGTCAGCAAGGCCATCTTCCGGCCGCAACGAAAGGGGCATCAACCCATGACCGTCACCTACGATACGTCCCGTGTGACCCTTGTCGATCACCCACTCGTCCAGCACAAGCTGTCGATTCTGCGCGACAAGAGCACCGGCACCAACCAGTTCCGCCAGCTCGTGCGCGAGCTCGCGCTTTTTGACGGCTACGAGGCCATGCGCGACCTGCCCATGGAAGACGTCGAGGTCGAGACCCCCATCACCACCGCAACGTTTAAGCAGCTCGCCGGCAAAAAGCTCGCCATCGTTCCCATCCTGCGTGCAGGCCTTGGCATGGTCGATGGCATCCTCGACTTGGTGCCCTCCGCTCGCGTGGGCCACATCGGCATGGAGCGCGACGAGGTTACCCACGAGCCGCACGAGTATTACTGCAAGATGCCCAAGGATATCGACCAGCGCATCTGCCTGGTTGTCG
>CAJMNP010000166.1 GCA_905214895.1 uncultured bacterium
GCCGGTTGCCCCAGCAAAGTAAGAACCGCCCGGAAGGCATCGTGCTTCCGGGCGGATCTTCACTTTGGTTATCGATGCGCTAAGCCCGGGGCACCTCGCCAGTAGCCAAGATCCGCTCGAGCGCATCCTCGTCCAGTACGGGCACACCCAACTGCTCGGCCTTGGTGAGCTTGGAACCCGCCTTGGGGCCGGCGACCAGATAGCTCGTCTTCTTTGACACGCTACCCGAAACCTTGGCGCCGAGCACCTTGAGCGCCGCGCCCGCCTCGTCGCGAGTGCGGTTGACGAGCGTGCCGGTGAGCACGAAGGTCAGACCCGCAAGCGGCTGTGCGTCGGCGAGCTCGCCCGCCACGCCAGCGTCGGCCGCGGCTTGCGCGTGCGCGGCGCCCAAGTCGACCTCGAGCGACAGACCAGCCTGGCGCAAGCGCTCCAGCACGGCGAGGTTTTCGGGCACGGCCAGGAACTGTTTGACGCTCGCCGCAATCTTGGGACCGATGCCCTCGCACTCGGCAATATCCTCTTCGCTCGCCAAGATAAGCTTGTCAATCGACAGGAATCGCTCGGCGATGACCTCGCCCACGCTCTTGCCCACATGGCGGATGCCCAGGGCAAACAGCACGCGACCGAGCGGCTGGCTTTTGGACTTGTTGAGCTCGACGATGATTTTCTCGGCCGTCTTGAGGCCTACCGGAATGGGATCGCCCTTCTTAACGCCCTTTTTGCTATTGGTGCTCGCGTACACGCGCCCCGTATCCAGGCCTGCGATGTCATCGACCGTGAGCTGGTAGAAGTCTGCGACATCGTGGATCAGGCCGGCGGCGATCATCTTGTCGACGATCTCGTCGCCCAGGCCGTCGACGTCCATGCAGCCGCGGCTCACCCAGTGGAGCAGGCGCTCCTTGAGCTGCGCGGGACAGTCGATGGACACGCAGCGGTAGGCAACCTCGCCATCCTCGTGGACCACGGGGCTACCGCACACGGGGCAGACCTCGGGCATGTGCCAGTCGACCGAATCGGCCGGGCGTTTATCGAGCACCGGACCTACGACCTCGGGAATCACGTCGCCCGCCTTGTGCACGATGATAGTGTCGCCCTCGCGCACGTTTTTGCGACGGATCTCGTCGATGTTGTGCAGCGTGGCGCGCGCGATGGTGGAGCCGGCAACCGTCACCGGGTCGAACTCGGCGACCGGTGTGAGCACACCGGTGCGGCCCACCTGGATGCGAATCTCGCGCAGGACGGTCTGCTTTTCCTCGGGCGGGAACTTAAAGGCGATGGCCCAGCGCGGTGCGCGGGCGGTAAAGCCCAGGTCGAGCTGCTGCTGGAAGCTGTCGACCTTTACGACCACGCCGTCGATGTCGTAGTCCAGGTCACCGCGGTGTTCGAGCGCCTGGGCACAGAACTCGTGGACCTCGGCGGGTGTGGCACAGCGAGCCACGTTAGGGTTGACGCTAAAGCCGGCGCTACGCAGCCAATCGAGGAACTCGCGCTGGCTGTGGACGTGCAGCGGATCGGTATCGGCGATGGCATAGATAAAGGTAGCGAGATCGCGGCGCGCCGTGACCTTGGGGTCCTTTTGGCGCAGGCTGCCGGCGGCAGCGTTGCGCGGGTTGGCGAAGGGGTCGCGCCCCTCGGCATCGGCCTCGTCGTTCAGGCGCACAAAGCTGCCCTTGGGCATATAGACCTCGCCACGGACCTCGATGGTGCGCTCGCGGTCGGCGCCCATGTGGGCGAGCGCCGGCTCGGACAGGTGCATGGGCACATCCTTGATGGTACGGACGTTGAGCGACACGTCCTCGCCCGTGGTGCCATCGCCGCGTGTGGCTGCGCGTACGAAGGTGCCGTTTTGGTAGGTAAGCGCCACGCCCAGGCCGTCGATCTTAAGCTCGCAGGTATAGGTGACGCTGCCGGCACCGAGCGCATCCTCGGTGCGCTGGAGCCACGCGTCGAGTTCGTCCAGATCCATGGCATCGTCCATGGAATACATGCGTGCCATGTGCGTGACCGGCGTAAACTGCTCGCTCACGTATCCGCCCACACGCTGGGTATAGCTGTCGGGCGTCACCAGGTCGGGATAGGTCGCCTCGATTTCCTGCAGCTCAACGAGCATTTTGTCAAAGGCGGCGTCCGTGATTTCGGGCGCATCGAGCATGTAGTAGCGATAGGCGTGGTAATCGAGCTCGTGGCGCAGCTCGGCCGCACGCGCTGCCGCCTGGGCACGGGCGTCGGTCGGTGCGGCGGTATCCGTGCTCGCGGGCGTTTCGGTATCGATATCCACACCGTCACCAAACAGGCTCGATTGCTCCATAGCGGCACTCCTTCGCTCGATTTCAAACGGATACTAGAGTACCACCGGTCGCAATGAGGCCGAATAGCGGTCTCAAACCGCACCGAATCGGCAGCCGTCGGATTGGGGTGGACAGTTAGTTCAGATACGTATAAATGCTAGAGCTGAATCAGGCACGAACACCCCTGTTTCAACTAATTTGGGCTCCTCGAGACCATGTAAACGTCCCGTTCTCCCTCCCAAACACCCATTCAAGCCCCATCCCAATCAATAATTGCTCAAAACGCATCCCAAGCTGCCCCAGATTTATACGTATCTGAACTAACTGTCCAGACCATTCCGAACCAGGCCCCTTGTCAGCCCCAAGTGATCCGTTTTCCTCCGTCCCCAAGGGATCAGTACGAAAAGAGGGGCTGCCCCGCGTTGGCGGGACAGCCCCTCTGGCTTCGGTATGTGCGAAACGGCTCGTTAGTAGCCCTGGCCGTGGCCTTGCCCCTGGCCTTGCTGGCCGAGCAGCTCCTCCAGGTACTGGCGCAGCTG
This sequence comes from uncultured bacterium, assembly GCA_905214895.1. Next base: position 2,828 of record CAJMNP010000166.1, read on the forward strand.
CTCGTCGGTAATACCGCCGTTGCCGG
>CAJMNP010000167.1 GCA_905214895.1 uncultured bacterium
ATACGCATTCCATCATCAGCCAGGGCAAGCTCGATGCCATTTTGCAGAGCCGCCCTGAGGAGCGCCGTGCCCTCATTGAGGAGGCCGCCGGCATCTCCAAGCACAAGCGTCGCAAGGAGCGTGCGCTTAAAAAGATCAAGTCGATGGACGAGCACCTAACACGTGCCCGCGATATCAACAAGGAAATCGCCCGTCAGTTGCGACCGCTGGAGCGTCAGGTCGATCGCGCGCGCAAGTACAAAGAGCTGTCCTCGCGCGCGAACGAGCTTACGCAGATGCTGGCCGTCGACGAGCTTCGTTCGCTGCAGTCGCAGTGGAACGACCTGGAAAGCCGCTCCAAAGAGGGCGCTGCCGAGCTTGAGCTTGCGCAATACCGCTTGGGCGAAAAGGAGCGCGAGCTCGAGAAGCTCCAAGTTATGCTCGAGGAAAAGGGCCTGTTTGTGGGCGACTTGGGCGAGCAGCGCCGCCATATGCAAGATGTGGTCGGTCGCATTAACTCCGACATGCGTCTGCTCGAGGAAAAGGGCCATAACATGGTGTCGCGCCTGTCCGACATGCGCGGCCAGATTTCGAGCTCCGAGCATCAGCGCCGTCGCGTGGTCGAGGAGCTCGAGGATGCGCGTGCCCGGCTTGAGGAAGTGACCGGTGCGCATATGCAGGCCCAGGAGGACGTTGACGCCGCCGGTCCTGCCGCCGCCGAGCTCCACGAGCGTCGCGTTGCGCTCGACAATCAGATTTCGCAGCTTACGCGCGAGCAGCGCGATGTGCAGCGCGTTGCCGATGATGCTGCGCTCGAGCTCGCCAAGGTAAAGGATTCGCTTTCCAATGCCGAGGTCGAGGACAACATGTACGCCTCGCGCCTGGAGCAGATCGATGAGCAGCTCGAGGAGGTCACGGCATCGCTTGATAGCCGTCGCGACCGTGCTGAGGAGCTTGAGAGCGCCCTTGAGGCGGCTCGTCAGGCCCAGATTGATGCGCGCGAGGCCACCGAGACGGCGCGCGCTGCCCTCAAGGACCTGCGTGCCCGCGAGAGCGAGGCGCGCAACAAGCTGTCTGAGGTTCGCTCGGAGCTTGCCAGCCAAAAGAAACTCGATGCCCGCATGGCTGATAGCTCGCCGCTCGTAAGCCGTCTGGTGGGCGCGCTGGGCGACGATGTTTCGGGCCGTCTGGGCGATGTGCTCGAGGCACCGCGTGAGCTCGAGGGCTTGGTCGAGCAGCTGCTTGCCGGCGATATTGATGCTCTTTTGTTTGATGACGCCGCTACGCTTGAGCGCGCCGGTCGCGCTGCCCTGGATCAGAAGAAGGCCTCGGGCGAGGCGCTGCTGGTGGCGCGCGGCGTGAGTGGCTCTGCGGCCGCCGAGGGTGCCGCCGGTACCCGTCTTGTTGACCGCCTGTCCGTGCGCGCCGGTTATGGTCCGGTTGTCGAGGCACTGCTCGGCGGCTATTACGTGGTCGATGATTTGGCCACCGCGCTGGCCGCGCCCGTCGTTGACGGTGTGACCTACGTGACGCCCGATGGTGCCCGCGTGAGCTGTGGCGGCCTGGTTCGCGTGGGGCTTGATGCCGGCGAGGCTTCGGGTGCCTTGGAGCGTAAACGTCGTATCCGCGAGCTGGAAGGCCTGGAGCCCGATCTCGCTGCCGTGTTTGAGCATGTTTCGGATCAGGTCGTCGAGGCCAATACTGCCGTTGAGGAGGCCCATGCTGCCGAGGGCGATGCTGCCGGCGAGATTGCCCGCCTTGAGGGCGAGCGTCGCTCCCTGCTGTCCGAGATCGGCCGCCTGGAGCAGAGTGCCAACAATGCCGAGGTCGAGCGGGTACGGATTTCCAAGCGCCGCGAGCAGGCTGCCGAGGCCGTACGTGCCGCACGTCCGCGCGTGGATGAACTTACCCGTTCACGTGACGAGGCCCGTGCGCAGGCGAGTGACTTGGGCTTGCAGATTGCCGAGGCCAACGACGATCTCGATCGCGTTCGGCGCGATGACTCCGAGGCCGCCGGTAAGCTCGCCGACGCTAAGGTGCGCCTGGCTCAGACGAGCGAGCGCCTGCGTTCGCTGAAGGGCCGCGTGCCCGATCTTGAGCATCGCCTTGAGGGTATCGACCGTCGTATCCGCGGGACGCGTCAGGCCTCACGCTCGCTCGAGCTGCTGCGCCTTCGCGTCGATCCCATGCATGAGCGCTATTCTGCCCTGTTGGAGCGCGCCTCGGCCTGGGCTGCGCGCCTGCGCGATCAGGCATCGCTTGAGGAGGCGGACTCGGCTTCGCTTAAGAAGACCATCGAGGACGCCAAGACCGAGGTCGCCCGCGCCAAAGAGAGGGTCGATGTTGCCGCCACGACGCAAAATGAGTTCAAGGTGGCGCGCGGCAAGCTCGAGGTGCAGGTCGAGGCTGCCATCAAGGCCATCACCGCCGACGGTACCACGGTGCTCGAGGAAGCGCTCATGCTGCCGGCGCCCACCGATCGCGATGCCGCCGAGCGCGAGCTTAACCAACTCGTGCGCCAGATCAACAACCTGGGTCCTGTGAACCAGGTCGCCATGGAGGAGTACGAGCAGCTCAAGCGCCGTGCCGATTACATCGAGGAGCAGCTGGCCGATCTTGAGAGCGCGCGCAAGGCGCTTACCAAGATCACCGTGGCGATCGATCGCAAGATGCGCAGGGCGTTCCTAGTGACGTTTGAGAAGGTTGATGCGAATTTCCGCGAGATCTTCGCCATGCTTTTCCCAGGCGGTCAGGCTCACCTTGAGATGACCGATCCCGAGCATCCGGCCGAGACGGGCATTGAGGTCGTGGCGCAGCCGCGCGGCAAGCGCATCACCAAGATGATGCTCATGTCGG
>CAJMNP010000168.1 GCA_905214895.1 uncultured bacterium
ACGATCATCAACGTCGACGATGTCTCGTTCTCCTATGGCACGCAGACCGAGCAGGCGCTTGGCCACATCTCGCTCAGCGTGAACAAGGGAGATTTCATCGGCATCATCGGGCCCTCGGGCGCCGGCAAGTCCACGCTTTCCGCCTGCCTGTCGGGCGCCGTGCCCCACCACTACACCGGCACGTTCTTTGGGTCCGTCATGGTTGACGGCCACGACACCTGCGAAGTCTCGCTCACCGACGTGTCGCAAATCGTCGGCAGTGTGCTGCAGGATATCGACACGCAGATGGTCGCCTCGGTCGTCGAGGACGAGATGCTCTTTGGACTCGAGAGCTTTGGCGTTCCCCACGACCAGATCGAGCAGCGCGTAAGCGAAACGCTCGAGACCGTCGGCATCAGCGACCTGCGCGACCGCGAGATCGCCACCCTCTCGGGCGGACAGAAGCAAAAGGTAGCCATCGCCGCCATCCTCGCCATGCGTCCGCGCGTCTTGGTTCTCGACGAGCCCACCGCGGCACTCGACCCCGCCAGCTCCACGTTGGTCTTCGAGACGCTACGTGAGGCAAACCGCGCACTTGGAATCACCATCGTCGTCGTTGAGCAAAAGGTCGCCCTGCTCTCGGAGTACTGCAACCGCGTGCTCGTGTTCAACCATGGCGAAATCGCGCTGCAGGGCGAGCCACACGAGGTCTTCGCGCATACCGACGAGCTCCGTGCCATCGGCGTCGACTGCCCTCGCGTCACGCGTATCTTCAATAGCCTCGAGGCCGATGGCCTGGTAAGCGGTACCCCTTGCTTGGATGTCGATGAGGCCGAGCGCCTGATTTCGGGCATCGTCGACCCCGCACACGCAAGCAGCGACATTCAGGCACCCGCCGGCTCACCGCACACACCGTCGTTGCGCCCGCACGCCAAGGACGCCGAGCCCGTGCTCACCTTCGATCATGTTGAGTTTGCCTATCCCAATGGCGGTGCCGCCGTACACGACCTTAACCTGACCCTCTATCCCGGCGAGCTCGTGGGCATCGTCGGCCAAAACGGTGCCGGCAAGACCACGCTCACCAAGCTGCTCACAGGCCTGCTTAAACCCGCCTCGGGCAGCGTGCGCGTCACGGGACTGGATACCGCAGCCGTTCCCACGAGCCGCATCGCCCGCGAAGTCGCAACCCTCTTCCAAAACCCCGACCGCCAGATCTGCAAGGATACCGTACTCGATGAGGTCGCTTTTGGCCTGGAGCTTGGCGGCATGGACCGGGCCGAGGCTCTGCGTCGTGCTCAACTCGTTATCGATCGCTTTGGCCTGCCTGCCGATGAGGCACCTTTCTCGCTTTCGCGCGGCCAGCGACAAATGGTGGCACTCGCCTCTGTCGTGGTCGTAGAGCCCAAGATCGTGGTGCTCGACGAGCCCACAAGCGGCCTGGATTACCGCGAATGCATGACCGTCATGGAAACGGTGCGCACCATGGCCGAGCGCGGCTGTGCCGTTATCATGGTCTGCCACGATATGGAAGTCGTTTCGGATTTTGCCGAGCGCATTGTGGTAATGGCCGACGGTCACATCCTCGACCGCGGCCGCACGCACGAGCTATTCTCGAACATCGATCTCATGCGTCGTGCCTACGTGGAGCCTCCCCAGGTTATTGAACTCTCGCGCCGTCTGGCATCTTCCGTCTCGCCCGCTTTTGCGCAGGTGAGCGAGGTCACCGATGTCGTTCGAATTACCAAGGAGATGGTCCACCGTGGTTAACGTCATCGACTACATGCCGGGCGATACGCTGCTGCATCGCCTGAACCCCGTCGTCAAACTGGGCCTCGCCGCCGCCATCATCGTCGGCATCTTCTTGTCCGACACCTACGTGGCGCTGCTGGGCTTTTTGGCACTCACCCTTGTACTGGGTGCCTATGCCGGCGTCGTCGACCGTCTGTTCTCGCTGCTCAAGTTGCTGATCCCGCTCGCGCTTATCATGCTGGTGCTCCAGCTGGCCTTTATGCGCGATGGCAACGTGGTGTGGGGCTTTATCACCGACACGGGCCTCATCACAGGATCGAAGGCCTGCCTGCGCCTGCTGGGCGTGGCGTTACCACTCATCCTCATGCTCATGGTGACCAAGCTCAACGACCTTGCCAACGCCTGCGTCGAGGTGCTGCACGTGCCGTATCGCTATGCCTTCACCTTTACCACGGCGCTGCGCTTTGTGCCGGTATTTGGTCAGGAGATGAACGCCATCATGGAGGCGCAGACCGCACGCGGCGTCGAGTACGACACCAAGAACCCCATCAAGAAGCTTAAGCTCATGCTGCCACTGTGCGTGCCACTGCTCATCTCGAGCGTGGGCAAGACCGATGCCACCGCGCTTGCCGCAGAACAGCGCGGCTTCTATCTGCGTACACGCGCCAGCTCGTACAAGCGCTACCCCATCAAGGGCCTGGACATCGCCGTGCTCATCGTCAGCATCGCCCTCATCGCCATCGGCTTCCTGTTCTAGTTCGCCACCGACAGCAACCGCCCAACGCAAAAGGCCTCGGCTCGCACCAAACGAGCCGAGGCCTTTACTGTTTCACCAGATAAAACCTACCAAAATAAACCTGTCCCTTTTTGACAGGTCGGAAGCTAGAGGCGGTAGGGGGCGCCGCTGCGGATGATGGATTCGCGCACCAGGACATCCATGGCGTCAAGGGTGATCTCGGGCATCTCTCGGTACTTCTGCAGCACCGATAGCTCGGTGCAGGCCAGAATGACGCGGTCGCAGCCGCTACGGGCGAACTCCCACATCACGCGGTCAAACTTAT
>CAJMNP010000169.1 GCA_905214895.1 uncultured bacterium
GCGCCGCACACGCTTGCCACGTAAGCGAGCAAAAAGCCAATGGCCGCCGCGATGCCGCCGATAACGGGGATAAACAGCACCAGCACCGACACGACGCAGATCAGCGCCGGCAAAAAGGCAATCTGACATACGCGAACCAGGGCGCCGGGAACCTTAATCATGTCGTTGAAGGCCTGAGCCATGCAACCCTTGGGCACGTTCATAGCCGGCTGGGGCGCAACGAACGGCTGCGGCTGCGGTTGGGCAAACGGCTGACCCTGCGGCTGAGGTTGAGCTTGCGGAGCGGGGCCGGCGGCCTTGACCTCGGTATTAGGGGCACCGCACACGCCGCAGAACTTGTCGTTATCGCCCATGGGGGCGCCACACTGCGAACAGAACATCGAAATCATCCCTTCGTATCTAGAGCGAATCACCTGGATCGCAAACGATGTCTTTAGCATCATTATCGCCCAATGTGGGGACAAATACCCCAAGATGGCCGATTTGCAACGTAGCCGGCCTTATTCAATGATTCGAAGGGTGCGTCCGCGCTAGTTCGTGCCGCGGAAGCCCTTGCCGACGATTTCGGAGCTATCGACGATGGTGATGAAGGCGCCAGGGTCAATCTCGCGGGTATAGCGACGCAGTTGCACTGCCTCGCGACGGCTCAGCACGCTCATGATCACCGTGACGCACTTGCCCGAGAAGGCGCCGTAGCCACGGCTGATCGTTGCCGTGCGGTTGAGATGCTTGACGATAAACTCCTCGACTTTGCGCGGTTCGGCGCAAATAATCGTGCAGACCTTGCGCAGGTGAATGCTCTCGATGGCCTTGTCGACCACGAGCGTCTTGGCAAACAGGCCAAGCACGCAGTACAGGCCGACGCGCGGGCCATACAGAAAAGCCGCGATGGTCACGATGCCGATATCGACCAACAGCAGTGCGCGGCCAATCTCGAGCGTGGTGCGGCGTTTGAGGATCATGGCAAGAATGTCCGTGCCACCCGTCGAGGCGCCAATGTCAAAGACAATAGCACTGCCCAGCGCCGGCAAGATGACGGCAAAACACAGGTCGAGCCACATATCGCCCGTCATCGAAACATCCGTCGGAATGAAGAGCTCAAACAGCGAGACGTAGGCCGAAAGCGCAAACGAGGCAAAGACACTCCAAAGGATTGCCTTGCGCTCCAAAAAGATAAAACCCAGGATGACCAGGATCGCGTTGATAATCCACATAAAGACGCCGACGGGCAGAGTCGGGAACAGCGTAGAAAGAATGACCGACACACCCGAGGTACCGCCGAAAGCAAAGTGATTGGGCGTTTTGAAAGCCACGATGGCAAAGGCCGTGAGGATCAGGCCTAGGTTGAGCTCGGCAAAAAAGCGAGGAAAGCCTGGTTCCTGGCTGCGCTTGCGGCCGGCGCGCTCGCCTTGCTCAATAACATCGCGATCGACAACGCGCTCCATCGGCACCACCGGAGGACGATGCACCTCCTCGGCGGCACGCGACGCCACCTCTGCCGCAGCGGCCTCAATCGCCCATGCCTTGCTTTCGGTCTCGTGTTCGTCGGCCATTACGGCAACCCCTCGTTAACAATTTGGAAACAATGCGCCCATTAGGGTAACGCGGAACGTGGGGATTGCAACCCTTAGTTAGACGAGCGGTATGACTACATCGGGAGCGTACAAAAACGGCCGGCCACGCTTTTGCTTGCGCGGTCGGCCGTTTAACGTTTTCGCAGATAAGACCTGCCAAAATAAACATCCCTTTTTGGTAGTTTACTCGTGCTGGCTGGTGCGGTGCTCGTACTCCTCGGGGGTGATGACATCCTCGATGCGCAGGTTGACGCCTGCCACCTCAAGGCCGGTCATCGCTGCCAGACGCTCGGTGACGCGCGCCTTAACGTCGTCAAAGATCGCAGGCGCATAGGCACCGTACTCGATGATGACCGAGATGTTGACGACCACGCGGTTGTCGTCGGTGACCTCGACCGTCACGCCCTTGGTCAGGTTCTCGGCACCAAACTGCTCCTGTACAAAGTGCATGAGGTTGCCCTTCATGCCCAAGACGTGCGGCACCTCGCGGGTGGCCATGGCGACGATTTTCTCGATCACGCCGTTGGAATAGGTCAGCGAGTCCTCGGACTCGTCCGCCTCCTCGTCGTCCTCGTCCGCCTCGTCTTCGGACTCTGCCTCGACGAGTGCCTCGTCCTCGAGCGTTACGTCCTCCGCCTCGGCGGCGACGGCCTCGTTTGCCTCGAGCTCGGTATCGGCCACATCGACCTTCGTGTTAAAAGCCATGGTTCCTCCTTATGCCTGCCGCGGATGCGACAGTCGAATACGTATTAGCGGCCGCTAAACAGGCGGCCGAAGAAGTTGACGATACCGTTCTCGCCGTCGCGAATCTGGCCGATCACTGCACCGATCAGCACAAAGAATGCGATGACGAGCGTGTCCCACAGGCCCAACGTAAGTACCAGCACGGCGAGGATAAAGCCTGCCACGGCACCGAGCGTAGTGTTGGGGTGGCGCACGGCATAGCTCCAGATAGCAGCGCCCGTACCTTTGATGAGACCCATGGCCTCGTCAAAGTCGTTAGCGGCGACGTCATGCTGCTCGCCGGCCTCGGGCTTGGTGTCGGCGGTCTTGCCTGCCGGCGTAGCGTTCTGGTCGATCGTCAGGCGCGGCGTGCGGGCGGTCTTGTCTTGGTTGGTATCACTCACCGGAAACCTCCACGGTCTGGACGGTAGTCTTGGACGGCAAAAAACGGACGCGTGCGGTCGTGCCCGGCGTGCCGAGCATGGT
>CAJMNP010000170.1 GCA_905214895.1 uncultured bacterium
TTCGCCATGGTCTGATCGGCCCCGGCGTGTACGCGAGCCACAACTACGAGCGCAGCCACATCGACGGCGTGCGCAATACCTACGAGCTCGTTCGCGCCTACGTTCAGCGCTAGGGGAGCAGCTTGCGACTCGGCTGACCAATCGCTAAGGCCCGATTTCTCGGGCCTTTTTTCACTTTTGGTTGTTTAGTATTATGATGTCTGTAATCTATTAACTAAACGTGTAAATTACTTAACGAGGTGATGCGGTGTATGGATACGTCTGAGTACTTGTCTATGGGTGATGCTGCCCGCCTGTTGGGCGTTACGAAAGCCCGCATATCTCAACTTGCCGCATCGGGAACGCTTGTGTGCGATATTGTGGGCGGACGGAAGATGGTCGAGTACAATTCTGCGATCGCCTATCAAAAGGTCCGCAAGCGAGGACGCCGTCCTGCAGCCGATGTGGGACGCAAGTTTACGCTGATGTCGGCCGACCATGAGGTCGCGTATGTCTCATTTGATCCGACGCGCGAGTTCCCCTTCGAAATCGCCGAGGTCCTCGATGCGCAACGAATGCCGTTTGGCACATGCTCGAGCTCTTCTCCAACGGTGAATAAGCGGGAGCTCAACGCGTGGTGGGGGCATCGGTCGGTGCCCGATGTTCGTCCTGGGCTTATCTCGCGCTACCGCGAGCTGGGAATTGCCAGTGGCATTGAGGTGCCGGTTCAGTGCCTGGGTCTCTCGCTTTCGGATTGCTATTGGCTGCGGCCGGCAGAATGCGACGGGTTCGAATGGCGAAACCTCAATTACTTCGAGAACGAATTTGAGCGATCGGCGCCCGAGGGGCGTTCGGGTTGGCTGGAAGGCATCGGTCTTAAAAATCCGGATAACACGTCCGAGGGCGAGCTCCCTAAATCGTGGATGATCCGAAACGGCATTCGCGTTTTGGCTAAAGGATGCGGCGTGGACGATCAGCGTCCCTTTAACGAGGCGGTTGCAACGGCTCTGCATCGTCGCTTGCTGTCGGAGGGCGAGTTTGTTCCTTATACGGTTGAGCGGATGTTCGATGGCCCTGTGTGTCTGTGCGACGACTTTCTTGACGGCCGTGAGGAATACGTTCCGGCTGTTTACGTTAAGGGCGCACTTGGTAGCCAGCGGGGAGACTCGACATACGATCGATACTGTCGCTACCTTGGCAAGCATGGTGCCGATGAGGCCGCTGTGAGAAGGTCTATGTCGCAGATGATTGTCTGCGATGCCCTTTTGGCCAACAGCGACCGCCATTGGCGAAACTTCGGCATCATCCGTAATGTCGACACCCTGGAGATAAAACCTGCACCGCTGTTCGATAGCGGCAACTGTCTGTGGTATAACGTGCCAACCGTCTTGCTCGCGGCTGGGGAGTTTGGGTTTTCCGCTAAGCCGTTTGGGCCCGACCCTTCCGCTCAGCTGGCGCTTGCGGACTCGCTCGATTGGTTCGATTCATCTCGGCTCAACGGATTTGTTGATGAGGCGATCGAGATTCTTTCGCAGAGCGAATGGGCGACGGCGGAGGGTCGACTCGAGGCCATTTGCCGCGGCCTCGAGCGTCGCGTAATCGAGGTTGGTGCCGCTGTTGAGGTACTTCGACACGTGCAGCGGTAAACCCACGGCTACTTAAGTGCGCCGGTCACGGTACCGCCGCCCAGGACGATGTCGCCGCGATAGACTACAACGGCCTGGCCGGGGGCGATGGCTCGTTGCGGCTCGTCAAAAGTTAGCAGCATTTGCCCGTTTGCACCGCGCGTGAGCACTGCCGCCTGGTCCTTTTGACGGTAGCGGTACTTGGCGCCTACGCGAATGCCGCCGGCGTCGAGCTCCGCCTCCATGCGTGCGTCCGGCGCACTCCAGATCCAGTCGTTGGCTGTGAGCGCGGTGGCCGTCAGGTCCTCGGCCTCGCCCAGATGTACGGTGTTGTTGGCGGCGTCGATGCCCGTCACATACACGGGATGCGCCATCGCGACGCCCAGGCCCTTGCGCTGGCCGATGGTGTAGCGCAGCGCGCCGTTGTGGCGCCCGACCACACTGCCGTCGCGCCACACGATGTCGCCCGGTGCAGCGGGATGTCCGCAGCGGCGCTCGATATAGCCCGCGTAGTCACCGTCTGGAATAAAGCAGATGTCCTCGCTTTCGGCCTTCTGGGCGTTGGTAAAGCCCTGCTCGGCGGCTATGCGGCGCACGTCGCGCTCTTTGTCTAGGCCTGCCAGCGGAAAGATCGTGCGTGCCAGGCGCTCCTGCGTAAGCGAATACAAAAAATAGCTTTGGTCTTTTTTGGGATCTTCGCCGCGATGTAGCTGCCAGGTGCCGTCTGCCACCTGGCTTGTTTTGGCGTAATGTCCCGTTGCGATGTAGTCGCAGCCCATGTCCAGCGCCGCATCGAGCAGCGCGCCAAACTTAATGTGGCGATTGCAGATAATGCACGGATTGGGCGTCAGCCCTTCCTGGTAGGCGTTCACAAAGCGCTCGATAACGCTGTGGTCGAACGTCTGCTGCAGGTCGAGCACGTGATGGGGGATCCCGATGCGCTCGGAAACTGCCTTCGCGTCGGCGATGTCGCGGTCGACTTTGCTCATGCCCGTGGCGGGGTCGGGTGCGGGGCAGGTGAGGCGCATGGTGGCGCCGACGCATTCATAACCCTGGCTTTTGAGCAGGTACGCGGTCACGCTGGAATCGACGCCGCCGCTCATGGCGATGAGCACGCGCTTATTGTGCATGGGGAGGTTCTCCTTGGTGGCATGTGGCCAAAAA
>CAJMNP010000171.1 GCA_905214895.1 uncultured bacterium
ATCGACGCCATCATCAAAAAGGCGTCCGGCGACGACGGCACCAAGCGCACCCTGCGCACCTACGCGCATCGCACCAAGGTCGACATTGCGTCCTACTGCGAAGGCAAGCAGCCAAAGACGGACGATGAGGTGGCCATCGACCGCGTCTTCGCCACCAACAACGACCTCGCCGTGGGCGATAAGGTCGAGCTCGAGGGGCGCACCTACACCATCTGCGGCATCATGACGCAGCCCGATAGCCAGGCGTTGTTCCTCGACAATTCGGACTTTACGGTGAACACCATTACGTACGGCGTGGCCGAGGTCACCGACGCCGGCTTTGCCGCGCTCGAGGATGCCGGTGGTGCACCTGCCTACACCTACTCCTTTGCCTTTACCGATCGCGACCTCCCCACCGCGGATCGCATCGATGCGGAGCAGGATATGGTCGAGGCGCTGACCGATGCCGATGCGCGCGTGGACGATCTGATCGACGCCGATTCCAACCAGGGTATTGGCTACGCGCGCGACGACGTAGACGGCGACTCCATGATGTGGATGACGCTGCTCGACATTATCATCGTGATCATGGCGTTTGTCTTTGTGGTCCTTACCGACGCCACCATCGAGGAGGAGAGCGCCATCATCGGCACGCTGCTCGCCAGCGGCTATCGTCGACGCGAGATCGTGCTGCACTACCTGGCGCTTCCCGCCATCGTGGGCGTGCTCGCGGCGCTTTTGGGCACCGCGCTCGGCGTCGCGTTCTTTACCGAGCCCATGCGCGGCCTCTATTACGGTTCGTACAGCCTGCCTCCCTTCCAGGTGTACTGGAGCTGGGAGATTTTTGTGAAGTGCGCCGTGGTTCCCGCTGCCGCGCTCATCCTCATCACGCTGGTGGGCCTGCTTCGCAAGATGGGCAAGACGCCGTTGCAGTTCCTTCGTCACGAGGCGAGCGGCAAATCGGGCACCAAGCGCGGCTTGCAGCTGCCGGAGCGCATGGGCTTTGTCTCGCGCTTCCGCCTTCGTATCTTCCTGCGCAACCTAGGCAACTTCGCCACGCTCTTCGTGGGCATTGCGTTTGCCTCGCTGCTGCTGCTCTTTGGCCTGGCGATTCTGCCCACGATGACGCATTACGCCGACAACCTGGAGACAAGCCTGGTCGCCGAGCACCAGTACACGCTCAAGGCTCCGCTGGAGCTCGAGGGCACTGCCGAGGAGCGCGAGCAGTGGTCGGCACTCGAGCGCTTGCAGTCGGTTGACGGCGCGCTGCTCTCCGCCGCCCAAGATGCCAGCGACGAGCTCGATGACGCGGCCGATGCGGCGCAGGCGGCAGCCGATGCCGCGACCAGCGTTCCGTCTGCCGAGACCCTGGCCGCGGCGCAGGACGCGCTCGCCAAGGTCCAGGACAAGAAAGATGTGCTTTATGCGCGCCTCGATGACCTTGCCGATGCCCTCGGCTGCAACCGCGACGAGGGCATCGACCTGATCGACAAGGCCTCTAAGATCGACACTGACAACGACGATATCCACCCGGTCAATTCGACCGACAACGGCGCGGGCGCAATCGCGCAGGCCGAGAAATATGCCGTCTACCAGCTGCAATACGACCGCGGCGATGGTAATGGCGAGGAGACGATTTCCGTCTACGGCATCTCGCCCGATTCGCGCTACTGGAAGGGCCTCAACATCGGCGACGGACACGTCGTCTTTGGCGGCGGCCTGCTCGACAAGTTTGGCTGGAGCGAGGGCCAGAAGGTCGAGCTTCGCGACAAGTACGAGGCTCGGGATTATTCCCTTGAGTACGCGGGCAAGGGCTGCTCCTGGGGCTCAAAGTCGGACATGAATATCTATATGAGCATCGATGACTTTAACGAGCTGTTCGACAACGATGCCGCCTACTTCAACGGCTATGTGAGCAACGAGAAGCTCGACCTCGACGCGCGCTACTTTGCCGGCGACACCACGCCCGACGACATGCGCGCCGTGGGCGACCAGTTTATCGGCATGATGAGCAAAATGATCGGCATGATGGTCGGGCTCGCGGTGTTTATCTTCCTGCTGTTTATGTACCTGCTGACCAAGGCGGTGATCGACCACAGCGCCCGTTCGATCAGCTACATGAAAGTCTTTGGCTATCGCGATAGCGAGATCTCGCATCTGTACATCCGCTCGATCACGCTGTGCGTGGCGGTGTCACTCGTGCTGAGCCTGCCCGTGATCATTGGCTCGCTGACCGCGATTTTCCGCTCGATGCTGCTCGCCTACAACGGCAATATCGAGATCTACGTGCCCGCTTGGTCCATGGCTGCATGCGTCGGCATCGGCTTTGCGACCTACCTGGTCGTGGCGCTGCTACACACGCGCTCCATCAAGCGCGTCAGCCTGGCCGAAGCCCTCAAGGTGCAGGAGTAGTCATCGGGGACAGTCTTTGCCGATTCGCCGGCCGGGCGGCAAGCACTCATTTAAGTCTGTCCCCAATGAGTGGCTGTGCTTGACTTCGACCCTACTTTAACGGGTACCATCCTCTATGTCTGTAACGCCATATAGACCGAGGGGATAGATCTATGACCGCAACTGCACCCGCAGCGCCCGCTAAGGTGTACTTTACCAACCTGCGCACGCATGCTCGCGAGAGCCAGCTCGACAAACTCAAACGCCTCATTCGCCGCGCCGGCATTGAGCAGATCGACTTCGAGAACAAGTTCGTCGCTATCAAGATTCACTTTGGCGAGCTGGGCAATCTGAGCTTTTTGCGCCCCAACTACGCCCGCGCCGT
>CAJMNP010000172.1 GCA_905214895.1 uncultured bacterium
ATACCGTCGAGGACACCGAGACCTCGCTTGCCGATGTTTCCGGCCTGTTTGGCGATACGGTGGCCGAGCTCGTCGATGGCGTGACCAAGCTCACCAACATCGAAGTCGATAGCATGGACGAGAAGCAGGCGCTTACGCTGCGCAAGATGTTCCTTGCCATGTCCAAGGACATCCGCGTTATTATCGTCAAACTTGCCGACCGCCTGCATAACATGCGTACGCTGGCGGCCCTTCGCGAGGACCGTCGCCTGTTTAAGGCCCGCGAGACCATGGACGTGTATGCGCCCCTGGCCGACCGTCTGGGCATGAGCTCTATCAAGTGGGAGCTCGAGGACCTGTCCTTCTTTTACCTGGAGCCCGACGCCTACCAGCGCATCGCGCGCATGGTGGCGGAGTCGCGCGAGGTCCGTGAACGCTATCTGGCCGAGACCATCAAGACGCTCACCGATGAGCTCAACCGCATTGGCCTGGAGGGCTTCCAGATTAATGGCCGCTCCAAGCACTATTGGTCCATCTACCAAAAGATGAAGCGCAAGGGCAAGGAGTTTTCCGAGATCTACGATCTGGTGGCGCTGCGCGTTATTACCCATTCGGTGCGCGATTGCTACTCCACGCTTGGCGCGGTGCACACACTATGGCACCCCATGCCTGGTCGCTTTAAAGACTATATCGCCATGCCCAAGGTCAATAACTACCAGTCGCTCCACACGACGGTTATCGGCCCCACGGCTCGTCCGCTCGAGATTCAGATTCGAACCTACGAGATGCACGAGCAGGCCGAGTACGGCATTGCCGCCCACTGGCTCTATAAGAAATCGGGCGGATCTTCTGCTTCCAAGACCAACGATGCCCAGCGTCTGGACGACCAGATTAACTGGCTCAAACATTCGCTCGATTGGGCTGCGTCTGATGAGATCACCGACGCCAAGGAATACCTGCACTCGCTGAAGGTCGACTTGTTTGACCAAGAGATTTTTGTCTTTACGCCCAAGGGCGAGGTCATGGCACTTCGTGCCGGCTCCACACCGCTCGACTTTGCCTATGCCGTTCACACCGAGGTGGGCAATCACTGCGTCGGCGCTAAGATCAACGGTGCGGTGGCGCCGCTCACACACGAGATCAAGACGGGCGACCGTGTCGAGATTTTGACTAACAAGAGTTCCAAACCGTCGCGCGATTGGCTCAAGATCGTCAAGACGCCTTCGGCCAAGTCGAAGATTCGCCGTTACTTTGCTGCCGCGACCAAAGACGATGACGCTGCTGCCGGCCGCGATATACTGGCCAAGGACCTGCGCAAGCGCGGGTATGGTATCTCCACGCCGCGCTCGACGCGTGCGCTCAACGCCGTGGCGGAGCAGTTTAACTACAAGCAGCTCGAGGACCTATTTGCCGCCGTCGGTGCCGGTAAGGTCGCCCCGCGTGCCGTGGGCAACAAAGTCGAGCAAATCTTGGACCCCAAACCCGAGGAACAGCTCACCAAGGCCGAGGCAATCGCCGATGTTGTTAAGCAGCCTGCCCGCGGCTCCAACCGCAAGCCGCAAAAGCGCGGCAAGAGCGCCAGCAACGGCATTATCGTCAAGGGCGAGAGCAACAGCGGTCTGCTGGTCCGTTTGGCGCATTGCTGCAATCCGGTGACGGGCGACGATATCGTCGGCTTCATCACGCGCGGTCGCGGCGTCTCGGTGCATCGCGCCAACTGCCCCAACGTCAAGGGTCTTATGGAGCATCCCGAGCGCATGATCGAGGTGGAGTGGGACGGCGCTGCCGACACCCTCTTCCAGGTCGAGATCGTAGTCGAGTGCCTGGACCGCATGGGCCTGCTCAAGGATGTCACCATTGCCATTGGCGATGCGGGCGGCAATATTCTTTCTGCCGCCACGTCGACCAACCGCGAGGGTATTGCAACCCTGCGCTTTATGGTCGAAATCTCGGACGCGAGTGGTCTGGATCCGCTGCTGGCTTCTATCAGCAGCGTTGACTCGGTCTACGACGCGCGCCGCCTGATGCCCGGCGAGGGTGGAGCCCAGCTCAAGCGCCGCGTTTAGTCGCGACGAACGTGCCACATTATCGATATTCGCTACACTCGAGGCATCGTTTGGTGCCTCGAGTTCTATAGAGAGGAGAGGGACATGAGTGCTGTGCCCTTGGATGTAACTCCCAAGGGATCGGTCGAGATCGAGACGCTCGTAAACGGTCCCATTCAGACCAATAGCTATGCTGTTATTTCGGACAATGAGTGCGTGATTATCGACCCCGCATGGGAAGGCGAGCGCCTGGTGGAGCATATTCGAGCCGAGCATCCCGGCGTACGCGTGCTTGGCGCCGTATGCACTCATGGCCATGCCGACCATGTTGGTGGTGTTGCCGGCGTGCGAACCACCGTTGGCGAGGGCTGCCAGTATGAGCTGTGTGCTAAGGATGTGGCGGTGCCGCATGCGAACATCGAGGAACAACGAGCTATGTGGGGCATTGAGACACCTGACCCCGGGGAGCCGACGCGCCTGCTCGCCGAGGGGGACACCATTGAGCTGGGTGACATTTGCCTGCAGGTGATCGAGACCCCCGGGCACACACCGGGTGGCATTGTCTTGTTCGCCGCCGCCGAGCAGGGGAACATTGCCTTTGTGGGCGACACACTATTCCCGGGCAGCCACGGCCGCACCGATCTTTCCGGCGGAGACGAGGCGGCGATTCTGCGCTCGCTCTCCAAGCTCGCCCGGC
>CAJMNP010000173.1 GCA_905214895.1 uncultured bacterium
GTGGGTAACCTGGTCTGCCCGGTCGACTTTGACCTGGGCGAGAACCTGTCCATCATGATCCTCTCGGTGCCCGAGGGCGACGACAAGCCCATCAAGTACCCGGGCATCTTCCAGCACGCCGGCGCGCAGCTGCTCAACAAGGTCGACGTGGCCCCGGCTTTCGATTTTGACATGGATAGGTATACTAAGACACTCGATGACCTCAATCCGCAGGCGCCGCGGTTTGCCGTGAGCGCGCGCAAGGGCGAGGGCATGGATGCCTGGTGCGATTGGCTCATCGGGCAGATTGAGCAAGCAAGGGCGTAAGTCGGCCGCCATACGGGCGGGCGTAGCCGCAGAGATACGAGATAGGAGCCTCTTTTGAAGCTCATCATCGCCGAGAAAAACGACGCCGCGCGTCAGATCGCCGAGCGTCTGTCCACGGGCAAACCCAAAAAGGACAAGGTGTACAACACCGCCATCTACCGTTTTGAGTGGAAGGGCGAGGAGTGCGTGACCATCGGCCTTGCCGGTCACATCCTGGCGCCCGATTTTTGCGACAGCGTGCTGTTCGATAAAAAGCTGGGTTGGTATTCGGTGACCGAGGACGGCGAGATGTTGCCGGCCGATATGCCCGATGGCCTGGCCCGCCCGCCGTACGACACCAAGCGCAAGCCGTTCCTTGCCGATGGCATTTCCATCAAGGGCTGGAAGCTCGAGAGCCTGCCTTACCTCACCTGGGCGCCCGTCATTAAGCTACCGGCCGAGAAGGAGCTCATTCGTTCGCTCAAGAACCTTGCCAAGAAGTCCGACAGCGTCATCATCGCCACGGACTTCGATCGCGAGGGCGAGCTGATCGGTTCGGACGCCCTCAACAAGGTGCGCGAGGTTGCGCCCGACCTGCCGGTCGCTCGCGCCCAGTATTCTTCGTTTACCAAGGCCGAGATCACGCAGGCCTTCGATAATCTCGTCTCGCTCGACCAGAACCTGGCCGACGCCGGCGAGAGCCGTCAGCACATCGACCTCATTTGGGGTGCGGTGCTCACTCGCTACCTGACGCTCGCCAAGTTTGGCGGCTTTGGTAACGTGCGTTCCGCCGGCCGCGTGCAGACGCCGACGCTCGCCCTGGTGGTCGAGCGCGAGCGCGAGCGCATGGCGTTTGTGCCCGAGGACTATTGGCAGATCCGCGGCATGGGTGCCGCTCAGGGTGCTGCCGAGGACGATCGCTTTAAGATCGCTCACAAGACGGCGCGCTTTACCGACAAGGATGCTGCCGAGACAGCGTATGGTCACGTCGACGGTGCCAAGACGGCAACTGTCGCCGCGGTGACCAAGCGCTCGCGCAAGCAGCAGCCGCCCACGCCGTTTGCGACGACCTCGCTGCAGGCAGCCGCCGCGGCCGAGGGCATATCGCCCGCACGCACCATGCGCATCGCCGAGTCCCTCTACATGGCGGGCCTCATCAGCTACCCGCGTGTCGACAACACCGTGTACCCCGCGACGCTTGATCTGGGCGCTGTGGTGAGTGACCTTGCAAAGATCAACCCGGCGCTGGCGCCCGTGTGCAAAAAGGTACTCGCTGGTCCCATGAAGCCCACGCGCGGTAAAGTCGAGACCACCGACCACCCGCCTATCTACCCCACGGGCGAGGGCGATCCGTCCACGCTCGACGGCGGCCAGCGCAAGCTTTACGACCTCATCGCCCGCCGCTTCCTGGCGACGCTCATGGGTCCCGCGACCATCGAGAACACCAAGCTCGAGCTCGATGTGAACGGCGAGCCGTTCGTGGCTTCGGGCGACGTGCTCGTGACCCCGGGTTTCCGCGAGGCATACCCGTATGGACTCAAGCGCGACGAGCAGATGCCGCCTCTTGAGCAGGGCGATACGGTCGACGTGTTCGACATTAAGCTCGAGGCCAAGCAGACCGAGCCGCCCGCTCGCTACAGCCAGGGCAAGCTCGTGCAGGAGATGGAAAAGCGCGGCCTGGGCACCAAGTCCACGCGTGCGAGCATCATCGAGCGCCTGTATGCCGTGCGCTATCTCAAAAACGATCCCGTTGAGCCGAGCCAGCTGGGCATCGCCATCATCGACGCGCTGACGCAATTTGCCCCGCGCATCACGAGCCCCGATATGACCAGCGAGCTCGACGGCGATATGACCCGCGTCGAGCGCGGTGAGGACACCGAAGAGCATGTCGTGACGCACTCGCGCGCGCTGCTGGCCGGCGTGCTCGACGAGCTGCTCAAGCACACGCAGGAGCTAGGCGACGCCATCAGCGACGCCGTCACGGCCGATGCACGCGTGGGCGCTTGCCCCAAGTGCGGCAAGGACCTGGTTATGAAGACGAGCGCCAAGACCCGCGGCAGCTTTATCGGCTGCATGGGCTGGCCCGACTGCGATGTGACCTATCCGGTGCCGAGCGGCGTCAAGGTGAGCCCGCTCGAGGGCGAGGCGGCCGTGTGCCCCGAGTGCGGCGCGCCGCGCATTAAGTGCCAGCCGTTCCGCCAGAAGGCCTTCGAGATTTGCGTGAACCCCACGTGCCCCACCAACTACGAGCCCGATCTTAAGGTGGGCGAGTGCAAGGTGTGCGCCGAGGCCGGACGCCATGGCGATCTGATTGCGCACAAGAGTGAGAAGAGCGGCAAGCGCTTTATCCGCTGCACCAACTACGATGACTGCGGCGTGAGCTATCCGCTGCCGGCGCGCGGCAAGCTCGAGGCGACGGGCGAGAC
>CAJMNP010000174.1 GCA_905214895.1 uncultured bacterium
TCCTGCTATCATTCATCGGGTTGCTTCACGGCAACAGGTTTTTATCACGCACGCGCGGCTACTTCATACCGTGGTGCCCGGGCTTTGGTAGCACATGTCCGGGTTGGTTTTGGAGGATGACCCCGCGCGGAGGCAAACCACAGGAGGTTTAACATGGCTACCAAGATTAATATCCGCACCCTGCTCGAGGCCGGCTGCCACTTCGGTCACCAGACCCGTCGCTGGAACCCCAAGATGAAGCCGTTCATCTTCGGTGAGCGCAACGGCATCTACATCCTCGACCTCAAGCAGACCATCCTCGACGCCGACCAGGCTTACACCTTCGTCAAGAACGTCGCCAAGGGTGGCAACGTGCTGTTCGTCGGCACCAAGAAGCAGGCTCAGGAGGCCGTTAAGAACGCCGCTGAGCGCGCCAACATGCCTTACATCAACCAGCGTTGGCTCGGCGGCATGCTGACCAACTTCGTCACCATCCGCTCCCGCATCAACCGCATGGAGGAGCTCGAGGCCATGGTCGAGGACGGCCGCATGGCAGTGCTCCCCAAGAAGGAGCAGGCTGTGCTCGGCAAGGAGCTCACCAAGCTCCAGACCAACCTCGGTGGCGCCCGCGACATGAAGGGTCTGCCCCAGGCTCTCTTCGTCATCGACACCAAGCGCGAGGAGAACGCCATCAAGGAGGCTCAGCGCCTGAACATCCCCGTCGTCGCTCTGATCGACACCAACTCCGATCCCGACGAGGTCGAGTACGGCATCCCCTGCAACGATGACGCTATCTCCGCTGTCACCCTTATGTGCGAGCTCATGGCTGACGCCTGCCTCGCTGGCTCTGGCAAGGAGCAGGTCTCCGAGGCCGAGATGGCCGCTGAGCCCAAGGCCGAGTAAATCAGTCTTAGTTAATTCTTTTTCATCTCTTTGAAAGGAACCACAATGGCCCAGATTACCGCCGCTATGGTCAAGCAGCTCCGCGAGATGACCGACTCCCCGATGATGGAGTGCAAGAAGGCTCTCGTCGAGGCTGACGGCGACATGGACGCCGCTGTCGACGTTCTGCGCAAGAACGGCCTCGCCAAGGCTGCCAAGAAGGCTGGCCGTGAGACCAACGAGGGCGCTGTCGCCGCGTTCGTCTCCGAGGACGGCAAGACCGGCGCTCTGCTCGAGCTCTCCTGCGAGACCGACTTCGTCGGCTCCAACGCCAAGTTCACCGGCTTTGCTTCCAAGGTCGCTGAGGTTGTCGCTACCACCGAGCCTGCTGACGTCGACGCTCTGCTCGAGAAGCCGATGGGCGAGGAGACCGTTTCCTCCGAGCTCACCGAGATGATTCACATCATGGGCGAGAACATGAAGATCTCCCGTTTCGCCGCCCGCAAGGCCGAGAACGGCGCTCTCGCTTCTTACATCCACATGGGTGGTAAGATCGGCGTCCTCGTCGAGTTCGCTTTCGAGAAGGCAGAGACCGCTCAGGCCGAGTCCTTCAAGACCTTTGCTCACGACGTTGCCCTTCAGGTTGCCGCCGTCGCCCCGATCTGCGCTACCCGCGATCAGGTTCCGGCCGAGACCGTCGAGCACGAGAAGCAGATCTACATGGCTCAGGCTGCCGAGTCCGGCAAGCCCGAGGCTATCCAGGAGAAGATGGCTGTTGGCCGTCTGGAGAAGTTCTACAAGCAGTCCGTGCTCACCGAGCAGGAGTTCATCAAGGACAGCTCCCTCACCATCAAGAAGTACGCTGAGCAGGTCTCTAAGGAGCTCGGCGACACCATTACCGTCGTTGCCTTTGACCGTCTGGTCCGTGGCGAGTAAATAAGCTCTTGTAGCTGGTAATGAGCAGGCTGTGGGTTTTACTCACAGCCTGCTTTTTCATGGCTCCCCGTTGAGCCTTTGATATTATGTTGTGAGTCTAATTTAAGGAGGATCGCTTTGTCCGACATCCGATATAAACGCGTGCTTCTGAAGCTCTCCGGCGAAGCGTTGATGGGCGATGGCAACTACGGCATCGACCCCAAGGTTACCGATCATCTTGCCAAGCAGGTCAAGGAGCTGCTCGCCGTTGGTCATGAGGTTGGCGTCGTTGTCGGCGGCGGCAACATTTTCCGCGGCATGGCCGGCGCCGCCGGTGGTATGGACCGCGCCCAGGCCGATTACATGGGCATGCTCGCTACCGTTATGAACGCGCTTGCCCTGCAGGATGCCTTTGAGCACAACGATGTTCCCTGCCGCGTGATGAGCGCTATCCAGATGAACGAGATCTGCGAGCCCTATATTCGCCGTCGCGCCATCAACCACCTGTCCAAGGGCAACGTCGTTATCTTTGCCGCCGGATCGGGTAATCCGTACTTTACGACTGACACCGCCGCGGCCCTTCGTGCCTGCGAGATCGGTGCCGAGATTCTGATTAAAGCCACCAAGGTTGATGCCATCTACGACAAGGATCCCGTCAAGTGCTCCGACGCCGTCCGCTTTGACAAGATCACCTATCACGAGGTGCTCGTTCGCGGCCTGCAGGTTATGGATTCCACGGCTACGGCTCTTTGCCAGGACAACCGTATGCCCATTTTGGTCCTCAACATCGATGGCGAGGACACCGTCAAGCGCGCGCTCGCGGGTGAGCCCGTCGGCACGCTCGTCTATCAGGAGGATTAAGCATGGCAGAGAACATCACCGCCCA
>CAJMNP010000175.1 GCA_905214895.1 uncultured bacterium
CCCTCCTTCACCGAATAGCGAAAAGCTAGTGCTCCATTGTAGTAGATGCCGCGTCTGCCGTGTGCTCGCGGGGCAGATGAATTGTAAAAGTCGTACCCTTTCCAAGCTCCGACTCCACGGATATGTAGCCATGGTGACGCTCGACGATCTGCTTGGTCACGGCGAGGCCAACGCCCAGGCCGCCAGCTTCGCGGGCGCGGCTGGCATCGGCGCGCCAAAAACGACCGAAGATGCGCGACAGATCGTCCTTGGCGATACCGATGCCCGTATCCGAAACCGCGATATCGACGTGCTTGCGGTCGCTGAGTACCGACACCACGACCCAACCCCCCTCGGGGGTGTAACGCATGGCGTTGCTCATGAGGTTAATAACGCATTGCGTGATCATGTCGGGATCTGCCTCGACAACGTCATCGTGGCCCTGCGTCTCATCCGCAAAGCGCAAACGCAGGTCACGGTCGGCAAACAGGCGCTCCTGGCCATTCACAATCGAACGCACAAACGGCACCATATCCACCGGCTCCAGGTTGAGCGGCGCGGTACTGTTTTCCATGCGCGACAGGTCGAGCATCTGCTGCACCAGACGGGCCAGACGACGAGTCTCGGATGCGACTGTCTCCAGGTGTTCGTCGTCGGTGGGATACACACCGTCTTGCATGGCCTCGACCGTTGCAAGCATGGCCATGAGCGGCGTGCGCAGCTCGTGAGCAACATCAGAGGTCAGGCGCTTCTCGTGCTTCATATCCTTTTCGAGTGAGGTGGCCATCTCGTCGAAGGTCTCTCCCAGCTGATCGATCTCATCATCGCCGCGCAGGCCCGTACGAGCGGACAGGTCTCCATCGCGGATCTGCTTGGCGGTGCTGGTAATACGATGAATCGGCTTGGTGAGCATGCGCGACATGAGCGCTCCGATAACGACCGAGATGCAGACGGCCACAACCGCGGCAAGGGCCATGGCGTTAAAGGTCTTCTCTCTGAATGCTGAGTCTGCCTTGGTGAGCAGGGCATCGGAGCCAATCGCCCACAATTTGACCTGACCCACGTGCTCGCCGGAGGACGTCACGATCTCAACGTTGGCAACACTATTGGAATCGGTGGGAGCAGACGAGACTGGGCTGTGCGATGCCTTCTTTCCGCTCGTACCGTCGGTCGTCGCCTGATTTTCGCGCACATCGGCAGTAGCGCTTGCCGAGGGCCACGAGTCGTCGTAGACGATGACGCCCTTTTTATTGACGACCTGCATGCCAAGATCGTCGGACACCAAGCTCGATGTCGCGACCGCACGCAACTCCCCCGCGGTCCAATTGCCGTTTTCCTCGTACGACGTCGCAAGCTTTTCGGCTGCGGAATTGGCGATTTCGACAATATTGGAGCGCGTGTAATCCGTAAAAACCGTGCCCCACACAACGGAGACAACGCCCACCAGCACCAGTACCGTCATGAGCGATGTCAGGGCAAAAGCCAGGGCCATGCGCGAGGGATAGCTCATCGTTGGCCGTGAATCAGAACGAGGCGTGTTCCAACTAGCCTTGGAACCCGCCTCGTTCTCCTGCTTATGCTTTTGCCCGATTTCAAAGCGCGCAGGTGTCATATGTGATTTCCTTTATTTCTCGTCCGACTTATCGGTCTTGGTCGGAGCCTCGAAGCGGTAGCCGACACCGTGGACGGTGTAAAGCCACTTGGGCTTCTTGGGGTCGTCGCCCAGCTTGGCGCGAAGGTTCTTCACGTGGCTGTCGATGGTGCGCTCGTAACCCTCAAAGTCGTAGCCGAGCACTTTCTCGACCAGCTCCATGCGGTTGTAGACGCGGCCGGGGTGACGGGCAAGCGTGGTGAGCAGCTTGAACTCGGAAGCCGTCAGGTCGACTTCCTTGCCCTCGACCAAAATCTTGTGGCCCGAGATGTCAATGACCAGATCGCCAAAGTCGAGCACCTCGACGGCCGGCTCATCGGCCTGGTGGGCACGGCGGAACAAGGCGCGTACGCGCGCGACAAGCTCGCGCGGCGAGAACGGCTTGATCAGGTAGTCGTCGGCTCCGAGCTCGAGGCCGATAATACGGTCCTCGATCTCGCCCTTGGCCGTCAGCATAATGATGGGGACATCCGAGGTGTCGCGAATGGTGCGGCAAACGCGCTCGCCGGGAATCTTGGGGAGCATGAGGTCGAGCACAACCAGGTCGAACTGATGCTTCTCGAACTCTTCGATAGCGGACTGGCCGTCGCCCACGCCCACAACCCAGTAGCCCTCGCGCTCGAGATAGGCAGCGACGGCGTCACGGATTGCCTTCTCGTCCTCGACCAGCAGAATCTTTTTTGCATCTGAAGCCATAACACGGCCCCCCTGTCTCAATTAGCTAAGAACAAGCTCATTTTAACGCACCTGAGCCCACCGGGTATCGCATGGACGCGACAGCTCGGCGGGCGGTACTCATAGTCACAACGCGTTTATTCCCCTGTCGACGCCTTTTTAACCCCTCGGAGACTAAAGAGAGAACAAGCGAGCGGTAACCGTCTCGGGAATTCCCTGGCTGTTACGCACCGTTGCGTACGTTAAGAACGAGTTCGATTTACCCGCCGTAGCAGGATAATCGCCATACTCCAAGGCTCGGTCGGGCGACAGAAGCGAGCCGTAGGTCTTAGCCGAAGTGTCAATCAAA
>CAJMNP010000176.1 GCA_905214895.1 uncultured bacterium
TTCAATCTAAACAGAATAGTAAATGTTTAATAGCTAGTTTAGCCTGTTGTCAAGCAAAGTGGTGCGACTATTCCCCCAACGGGCACATTTACTCGGTAGCTAAAAAAGCCCCGTCCCAAATTGACTACATGGGGCGGGGCGTGAAAAACATTTAGCCCAGGACGCGGGCCATACGCGCCTTGAACTCGGACAGAAAGCGCGGGGCGTCGACGGTCAGCGCCACGAGTGCGCTCTTGTCGGGATCGGACAGGCGGTGCTCGTCGCAGATGGTGCGGCCGCGATACTCGCCAAGCAGGTCGATGCGCAAGTTACAGCCGAGCGCGCCCACGAGCGTGGGGTCAATCGCCACGGCGACGGCAAGCGGATCGTGCAGCGCGCAGCCACCCAGGTAGGAGGCGTTCATCTCGTACGAGCCAATGTAGTGCTCCACCATGCTCGCAAACGCGCAACCGGCCATGGTGCCCGAGCCCGTCCAGCCGGCAATGTCGCGACGCGTGAGCACCACGCGATGCGTCACATCCAGCCCCACCATAGTGAGCTTGCGGCCCGAACGCAGCACGGCATCGGCCGCCTCGGGATCACTTGCCATGTTGGCCTCGGCGCCCGCGCTCACGTTTCCGGGCACGGTGAGCGCACCGCCCATCACGACCACGCGACCGATAGACATCATCGCCGCCGCATCGCGCTCCAAGGCAAGTGCCAGGTTGGAGAGTGGGCCGGTCGCAACGTAGACCAGATTGGGACCATAGGTGCGCGCAGCATCAATCAGGTAATCGACCGCCGCGTTACCGTCGGCCGACGTCGCCCCCACCGGCTCGTACGGCGACGCGGGCACGCTCGCCCCGCCAATGCCGTTCTTGCCGTGAATGAGCGTGGTGGACGCCGGCGGTGTATAGGGCTCAGTCGCCTTAATGGGACGATCGGCGCCCAGGTACACCGGCACCTCGGGACGACCCAACAGGTCGAGCACCGCCAGGCAGTTGTGCGCCGATTGCTCGACGCGCACGTTGCCAAAGCACGTGGTGATGCCCACGAGCTCCACCTCGGGGCTCGCGATGGCATAGGCCAGCGCCATCGCATCGTCCACACCCATATCCAGATCAAGGATCAGCTTCTTGGTTGCCATTGTTCTACTCCGCTTCTCCGTCTTTATCGTTTAACCAAACCAATGTTCAACTTCGGCGCGCGTGGGAATCGATTGCTGAGCGCCCAGACGCGACACCGTCACCGCCGAGGCGCGAGCGCCCGCGACCATGCACTCAAAGAGCGGCAAACCCTCTAGACGAGCCGCCGCCAACGCGCCGATAAACGTATCGCCGGCCGCCGTGGTGTCGACCACCGACCTCGAAAGCGCCGGCATGCGCAGCAGCTCGCCGTCATCACCGAGCGTAACCGAGCCGGCACCGCCCAGCGTAATGACCGCGGCGCCAGCGCCTTTGCCGAGCAGGGCATTAAGCGCTTCGACACAACTCGCGTCATCTGCGGGTAGAATGCCCGTCAACGCCTGGCATTCGGTCTCGTTGGGGCAGACCAGGTCGACTGCGGGCCACGCACCCGCCGGCAGGGCGCAGGCCGGCGCGGGGTTAAAGACCGTATAGAACCCCAGCCTGTGGGCGCAAGAGAGCGCTGCGGCCGTCGCCGCAAGGTCACATTCGCCCTGGGCGATAAAGACGCTTCCGGCAGCCGGGGCAATCTCTCTGGCGCCTCCGTCGAGCCCGTCGGCCACCAGGTGCCTCAGCGCACAGGCCACATCATCGCCTGTAAGCGCATGGTTGGCACCCGGCGACAGCACGATACGGTTGTCGCTCTCGCAGCGGATGATGGTCGCCGTGCCCGTCTCCACGTCGTCGCGCCGCGCCACGAACTCAACGCCCACGCCGGCATCCTGAAGCCCCGCCACCAGCGCATCGCCAAACGCATCGCGCCCGACCGCGCCGATCATGCACGTGCGCGCACCCATGCGCGCGGCGGCGACGGCCTGGTTAGCGCCCTTGCCACCAGCATTGGTGATAAAACCGCTGCCACCGACTGTCTCGCCCGCGCGCGGCATGCGCTCGCACGCCACTGAAAGGTCCATGTTCATACTGCCGAACACCGCAACAATGCCGTTGTCTGCCATGGAAACCTCCTCGTCTACAGGCCTTACGCCCACCGTCGGCGTCGATCGTGCGCTCTCGCACCCCTATAACTTTAGTTCACTTTGATGTGAACGCACCCTTGAGGTTGCGCCAGCAGCAAGCATTCACAGGAGCAGGCAGCTACAATGAATATGTGCTGATTATTCTCGTCATTGGATGATGTTTTATGGAACAATTCCCACAATCGAGCCCACGCAGCCCGCGCCGCGCGCCCGATAACCAGGCGCCGCACGAACGCCCGCACGCCGAGCGCCGCACCGGCGAGTCGCGACGCGGCCCGAGCCCGCATCGAACGCCCACCAACAAGGGCTCCCATGCAGCCAAGACCAACACCGGCGCCACACGCTCGTCAGTTACCGGCCAGCAGGCGACCGCTCGCCCCAAATCTCGCTACATTCCTGCGCTCGACGGTCTGCGTACGCTCGCCGTCGTCGCGGTGGTGCTCTATCACCTCAACCTCACGTGGGCTCAGGGCGGCC
>CAJMNP010000177.1 GCA_905214895.1 uncultured bacterium
TTGTGCCTCCGATGCGAAATAAATCGCTCAGATATTACTGATAATCGACGACGTCGATCCAGTTCTTAAGGAACTCATCGTTCACGTTGCGCTTACGAGCGAGCTCGGAAGCGGCTACGATGCTCGTCCACTGACGCACGACCTGCATGGGCATGTCGGCGCGGTCGCAGTAGAGCTCCAGGTAGGCCTCGGCCTGATCCTTGCTGTTGAGGGCAAAGAGCAGGTAGGTCGTGGCAACGTCGGCAGCAGGGGAGCCCTGGGTGGCGTGTGCCCAGTCGCAGACGTACAGCTGGCCGTCGTCGCCGACGATGACGTTGGAGGGGTTGAAGTCGCCGTGGCAGACCTTGAACTCCTTGGTCATGCCGTCCAAGCGCTCCTGAAGGTTGTAGCGCGTGGTGGCATTGAGCTGATCGAGGCTGTCGATCATGCGGGCGAACTTGTCGCGCTGACGGTTGAGCAGCGGGGAGGTGTAGCCGTGGATCTCGATCTGGAGGTCGACGAAGATCTCGAGGTACTCACCAAAGCGCTGGGGCTCGGCAGTCATCTTCTCGGCAAGGGTGGTACCCGGCACCTTTTCGGTCACGAGCGCCCAGCCGTTAGCGTTCTCGAGCTGGGAAACCTCGAGAGCCTTGGGGCTGCGGATGCCGCACTCATTGATGCGGGCAAGATTCAAAGCCTCGTTGAACACGTCGGAGACGGGCTTGGTCTCGTTGAAGACCTTAACGATCTTGTCGCCCAGGTCGTAAACGACCTTGTTGCCACGGCGGACGAGCTCGGTCTTGGAATCGGGTAGCAGCATGGTTGCATCCTTTCAACGATGCGATAGAAGCGACGGCGGGGGTGTGTGATACACCCGTGCACCCCCGCCGTTAATAACCGTGCTAGAACTAGCAGACGGCGTAATCCTGAGACTCGCGGCCGTAGTAGGCGTCCAGGTAGAGCTCCTTGATCTCGCTCATGAGCGGGTAGCGCGGGTTAGCGCCGGTGCACTGGTCGTTGAATGCCTGCTCGGTCATCTCGTCGAGGGTGTCGAGGAAGTACTGCTCGTCAACACCGTAGTCGGCGATGGTCTTCTTGACACCGATGAAGTCCTTGAGCTCCTCGAGCTTCGTGATGAAGTTCTCGAAGACCTCCTTGTCGTCCTTGCCCTCGATGCCGCAGTACTTGGCCATCTCGGCGTAGTTGTGCAGCGCGTTGGGGTAAGGATACTGGGAGAACGTGCCCATCTTGACGGGGGCCTCGGCGGCGTTGTAGCGCATAACGCGGGTCAGGATGACGGCGTTGGCGATGCCGTGGGGCAGGTGATGGAAGGCGCCGAGCTTGTGGGCCATGGAGTGGTTGAGGCCCAGGAAGGCGTTGGCGAAGGCCATACCGGCCATGCAGGAGGCGTTGTGCATCTCCTCGCGGGCATGCGGGTCCTTGGCGCCGTTCGTGAAGCTGGAGGGCAGGTTCTCAAAGACGAGCTTAGCAGCGCGCTCGGAGAGGCCCTTGGTGTAGTCGGAAGCCATGATGGAGACGTAGGACTCGATGGCGTGGGTCATGACATCGATGCCGGAGGCAGCGGTCAGGCCGCGCGGGGCGGTCATGCAGTTGTCGGCGTCGACGATAGCCATGTTGGGGAGCAGCGCGTAGTCGGCGAGCGGCCACTTGATGCCGGTCTCCTTGTCGGTGATGATGGCGAACGGCGTGCACTCGGAGCCGGTACCCGAGGAGGTCGGGACAGCGACGAAGTAGGCCTTCTTGCCCATCTCGGGGAAGGTGAAGATACGCTTGCGGATGTCCATGAAGTCCATGGCCATGTCCTCAAACTTGCACTCGGGGTGCTCGTACATCATCCACATGATCTTGCCGGCGTCCATAGCGGAGCCACCGCCGACGGCGATGATGACGTCCGGTTCAAAGAGAGCCATCTGCTTGGCGCCGCGACGTGCGCACTGCAGCGACGGATCGGGCTCGACGTCGTAGAAGCAGTCGTGGGCGATGCCCATCTCGTCGAGCTTGGCCTCGATGGCGCGGGTGTTGCCATTCTTGAAGAGGAACTGGTCGGTAACGATGAAGGCGCGCTTCTTGCCCATAACGTTGCCCAGCTCGTCGAGGGCGACGGGCGTGGAACCCTTCTTGAAGTAGACCTTCTCGGGAGCGCGGAACCACAGCATGTTCTCACGGCGCTCGGCCACAGTCTTAACGTTGATCAAGTGCTTCACCCCAACGTTCTCGGAGACGGAGTTGCCGCCCCAGGAGCCGCAGCCCAGGGTCAGAGACGGCTTCATGCCAAAGTTGTACAGGTCACCGATGCCGCCGTGCGAAGACGGGGTGTTGATGACGATACGGCAGGCCTTCATGACGTGCTCGAACAGGCTGATCTTCTCGGCCTGGGCGGGGTGCACGTACAGAGAGGCGGTGTGGCCCGGGCCACCGGCGAGCACCAGGTGCTCGGCCTTGTCGACGGCCTCCTGGAAGTCCTTGGCGTGGTACATGGCCAGGACCGGGGAGAGCTTCTCGTGGGAGAACTCCTCCTTGGCGGGGTCGGTGGAGGTGACCTCGGCGATCAGGATCTTGGTCTTGGCGGGAACCTCGATGCCGGCGAGCTCGGC
>CAJMNP010000178.1 GCA_905214895.1 uncultured bacterium
CGCGGAACACCTGCGAGACGATCCTGCCCACGCGGCGCCTGAGCTGCCAGGAGCCGGCCTCGCGCATGCAGTCGCGCATGAGGTGGACGGCGCAGCGCTGCCATGCCGCCCCCTGGAAGACCTCCGCCGCGGCCGCGACGAGGCCCGCGTGCGCGTCGGAGACGACGAGCTCCACGCCGGAGACGCCGCGGTCGCGGATCTTCCTGAGGAATGCCAGCTACGAGTCGTACGACTCGGTGTCCACCACGTCGACGCCCAGGACGCGCCTCCAGCCGCCCGCGTCGCAGCCGATGGCCGTGACCACGGCGGTGGAGGCGACGCGCCCCTCGCGGCGGCACTTGACGTAGGTCGCGTCGAGCCAGACGTAGGGCACCGGCGAGCCGTCGAGTGGCCTTGCGCAGAGCTCCTCGATGTCGGCGTCAAGGCTCGACGCGATGGCGCTCACCTGGTCCTTGGAGAGCCTGGAGACGCCCATCTTCTCGGCCACCCTCTGCACCTTGCGGGTGCTCGTGCCGGTGGCGTACATCTCGGCGACGGCGGCCACGAGGGCGCGGTCCGCGCGCTGGTAGCGCTCGATCACGTCGTCCGGGAAGAAGCTGCCGGTGCGGAGCTTCGGGATGCGCAGCGTCAGCGTGCCGACGCAGGTGGCGAGGCCGCGC
This sequence comes from uncultured bacterium, assembly GCA_905214895.1. Next base: position 660 of record CAJMNP010000178.1, read on the forward strand.
TCCCGGTAGCCGTTGCGGCTGTTCGCCCCGCCGCCGCACAGCTGGTCGGCCTCGGCGTCCATCACGGCGTTCACGACCTGCTCGGCGAGGCGCCTGAGTAGCTCCTGCATGTCGATGGCGCCGTCGTCGAACCGCGGCATGGCGAGCATGTCCGGCTTCGGGTCTGATAAGATTTCCATAGCGGTCTTCGTCCTTTCCTAGAACCTGTTGTTGTGGTGATTTCAGATTCTAGGACGAAGGCCGCCCTTCGTTAAACGGACGCTAGGGAGCCACCCTTACACCAACATTTTTGACGCGATCCCGCCGCTCTTGTCGCGGCAGAACTTTACGCCATATACAAGAAAAGCCGCCGTTAGAGGACGGCGGCTTTTACCCTCGCAATTTAAATAGCGACTAGAGCGTCTTGAGGTACTCCCCCAGCTCTTCCTCCCAGTCGGGCATGTGGAAGCCGACCAACTCGAGCCTGGACAGGTCGAGCGCGGAGTGGACCGGGCGCGGGGCGACGGGCCCCTCGGCGCCGGCGTAGTAGTCGGCGGTCGATACCGGCACGACCCTCTCCCCGTTGCCATTGGCGGCCTCGAAGACGGTGCGGGCGATGTCGGCCCAGGACTTCACCGCGCCGGAGCCGGTGCAGTTATAGGTGCCGTAGGGGGCGTGCGTCCCCAGCACGTGGAAGATGGCCTCGGCCATGTCGCGCGTGAAGGTCAGGCGTCCCAGCTGGTCGTCCACGACCGTGATCTGCGTGAGCTTATCCTCGGGGTCGGCTACGCGGTCGGAGAGCCCCTTCATGGTCTTGACGAAGTTGTGCCCCTCGCCGATGACCCAGGAGCTGCGCATGATGTAGTGGCGCGGGCACCCGGCAACGGCGATATCGCCGGCTGCCTTCGTCTGGCCGTAGACGGACAGCGGGCTGAGGGGGTCGTCCTCGGTATGCACCTCGGCGGTGCCGTCGAAGACGTAGTCGGAGGACACGTGGACGAGCGTGATCCCGTGCCCGGCGCAGGTGCGGGCGAGGAGTGCTGGGCCGGTGGCGTTGGCCTTCCAGGCGGTCACGCGGCCCTCGGGAGTCTCGGCCCTGTCGACCGCCGTGTAGGCCCCGCAGTTGATCACGGTGCCGTAGAGCGACCAGTCGTATTGGGAATAGGCGTCCGGGTCGGACATGTCGAAGGTGTCGATGTCGCAGAAGTCGAAGTCCTTCGCCACGCCGCGCTCCTCGGCGAGCTTGCGGACCGCGTGGCCCAGCTGGCCGTTGCAGCCGGTGACGAGGGTACGCTTCGGCGCCATGGGGACGACGTCGGCGAGCATCGGGTGGTTGAGGTCGGCCTCGGAGACCGTGGCCTGGTCGAGCGGGATCGGCCACTCGATGGCGAGCTCGGGGTCGGCGAGGTTAACGAAGGTATAGGTCTTCTTCAATTCAAGGGACCAGTGGGCGTCCACCAGGTAGGTGTAGGCGGTGCCGTCCTCCAGCGCCTGGAAGGAGTTGCCCACGCCGCGCGGGACGTAGATGGCCTTTGAGGGGTCCAGGGTGCAGGTGTAGACCTTGCCGAAGGTCTCGCTGCCCTCGCGCAGGTCCACCCAGGCGCCGAAGACCGAGCCGCGCGCCACGGAGATGAACTTGTCCCAGGGCTCGGCGTGGATGCCGCGGGTAACGCCCTTCTTGTCGTTGTAGGAGATGTTGTTCTGGACGACCTTGAGGTCGGGGATGCCCAGGGCGGTCATCTTGGCGCGCTGCCAGTTCTCCTTGAACCAGCCGCGCGAGTCGCCGTGCACGGCCAGGTCGACGACTTTCAGGCCCCCGATGCCGGTCTCGGTGACGGAGAGGTCCTTCTCGAATTCGATGTCAGCCATGTCTCTCCCCCTCCTACTGGCCCTGCGCGCGGTAGCGGGCCTCGGTGGCCTCCTTGGCCGGGCGCCACCAGGACTCGTTGG
>CAJMNP010000179.1 GCA_905214895.1 uncultured bacterium
AATCATGGAGCGGTCGAGGCCCATGTCGCGGGCCGGGCCGGCGGGCACGACCTCGATCTCGGCGGAGAGGAAGTCCTCCTCCTCGACGTCGTACTGCTCCTTGAGGATGTCCAGAAACATCTGCTTGACGGGCTCCTTGGGGGCGTCCTTGTCGTCCTCGTCAAACTTGACGGGACGGCCGCCCACGATCACGTCGAGGATCTCGGCGTCGACGGCGTCCTTGGCGGGCTTGGCCATCTGCTCGCTCGAGAGGTGGATCAGCAGGTCGGAGATGGTAAAGACCGGATCGTCGGCCTTGTCACCGATGTTGATGTCGACGGTGGTGCCGTCCTTTTTGCAGATGACGCCTACGAGCGCGAGCGGGGAAGCGACCCAGTGGTAGCTCTTGACGCCACCGTAGTAGTGCGTGTCGAGGTAGGCCATGTCGCCGGCTTCGAAGGCGGGGTTCTGCTTAAGGTCTAGGCGCGGCGAGTCCACGTGGGCGCCCAGGATGTTAAAGCCCTGCTCGAGCGGGGCGGTGCCCAGGTTGACGAGCATGAGGTCCTTGCCGTGATTGGCGGCATACACCTTGTCGCCGGCCTTGAGAGCGCGGCCCTCGGCGATCACGGTCTCCAGATTGACGTAGCCCGCCTCCTCGGCCATCTTGATACCGGTCTTGACGCACAGGCGCTCGGTCTTATTCTCGCTCAAAAACTGCTTATAGCCGCGGCAAAGCTCCTCGAGCTCCTCGATTTGCTGTGGCGTGTACTTTTTCCATGCGCAGGGACGCTCCATGACGCAGGCTCCTTTCGGATCGATCGTGCTGGTTGATGTACCGTGAGCCATCGTATCACGCGCGGGCCCGCGGCGGCGGGGAAGCCTGATGTGCGGTGGCCGCGGGGCGGGGAGCGTGTAAACTGGTGTGAGCAAACCGTGCCCAGCCCAAAGCGAGGTATTCAATATGTCTGACAAGCGCCGCACCTTTGCCGTTATTGACGGCAACTCGCTCATGCACCGCGCCTTCCACGCCGTGCCGCCCACCATGAACGCGCCGGACGGTCGTCCCACCAACGCGATCTTTGGCTTTTTGAATATGTTCCTCAAGATGATTGACGCCTTTAATCCCGACGGCGTTGTTGTGGCGTTTGACAAGGGCAAGCCGCGCGTGCGTATGGAGATGCTGCCGCAGTACAAGGCTCAGCGCCCGCCCATGGACCCCGATCTGCATGCGCAGTTTCCCATGATTAAGGAGCTGCTCACCGCGCTCAACGTGCCAATTCTGCAGTCCGAGGGCTGGGAAGGCGATGACATCCTGGGCACTATGGCGCGCCTGGGCGAGGAAGCCGGCTGCGACATGCTGCTGGTGACCGGCGATCGTGACATGTATCAGCTCGTGACCGAGCACGTCAACGTGGTCTCGACCCGCAAAGGCCTGTCCGACGTGGCGATTATGACGCCCGAGAGCGTGGATGACCTGTATCACGGCATCACGCCGGCGCTCGTGCCCGATTTTTACGGTCTGAAGGGCGATACGTCCGATAACATCCCCGGCGTACCGGGCATCGGCCCCAAAAAGGCGAGCGCGCTCATTGCGCAGTACGGTAGCCTGGACGAGGTCATCGCACATGCCGACGAGGTCAAGGGCAAAATGGGCGAAAACCTGCGCGCGCACATCGACGACGCGCTGCTGAGCCGTAAGGTGGCGACCATCCGCACCGATGCGCCCGTTGAACTCGATTTTGAGGCGACGTCCTTCCCGGCGTTTTCTGCCGATGAGTTGTCCGCGGCGCTGGGTACGCTTGGTATCACCGCCATGCAGAACCGTTTCTTGGCGCTGATCGGCGGCGAGGGCGGGGCTGCTGCTGCCTCCAGTGTGTTTGAGATACCTGCGATGGTTCGCGCAGCCGCCGGCGATGCTGACGCGCTTGGTGCCGTTGCGGCTGAGGTCTCCCGCGCGATTGATGCCGACGAGTGGGTTGCTGCCGTGGTGGACGACGACAAGGAAGAGGGCGCGCTCTTTGGACTGACGCGCACGCTGTGGTTGGCGACGTCCAAGGGGCTGTTTGCGCTCGAGGAGGGCGACAGCGATGCGGCGGCTGAGGTTGAGGGCTTCAACTTCGTCCACGGCGTGATTGTCGGCATGCTCGCGCGTCTCTTTATGGAGGGTCGCGTGGCGAGCCCGGATATGAAGGCACTCCTGCATGAGCTTTCGCCCATCGATTCCTCTGAGCCCGAGCTCATGGATCCGCTGACAGTAGATTCCACGCGCATCTTCGATACCGTGGTCGCTGCCTATCTGCTGGATTCCGACCGCTCCGAGTTCGATGAGGCATATCTTGCCGATACGTATCTGCAGATGGCGCTGCCTGCGGCGCGCGGTGCAGAGGGTGCCGGCGAGGACGCTCCGGCGCCCGCCGCTCGCACGGCGGCCTTGACGCTGGCGCTGGTCGCACCGCTGCGCGACCACATGGCCCGAGAGAATGCCGTCAACGTGTTCGATGGCATCGAGATGCCGCTCGTTCCGGTACTTGCCAAGATGGAGCGCGCGGGCATGCTCGTGGACCCCGACCGCCTGCACAGTCTGTCCGAGGGCCTGG
>CAJMNP010000180.1 GCA_905214895.1 uncultured bacterium
GAGAATCTCCTTGCCGAGGGCGACCGCATTAAGCGCGCGCTCGACGACGAGGCCTCCCACTAGACCACCTATCACGCCAGGTCGAAAGGACCGAAGCTTATGGCGATTACCATCGATATCGACACCGCACGCCCCTACCAGGTGCATGTGGGCACGTTTTTGCTGGAGCAGGCAGGTCCACTCGTACGCGCCACCGCCGGCGGCACCCGCGCCGTCATCGTGACGGACACCAACGTAGGCCCCCTCTACCAGATGCCCGTTAAGCAGAGCCTCGAATCCGCAGGCTACGAGGTGAGCATCTGCACCTTCGAGTCCGGCGAGGCTCATAAGCGTGCCGAGACCTACGTTGCCATTTTGGAGTTTGTGGCCGAGCACGAGCTTTCGCGCTCCGACGTGATCGTGGCGCTCGGCGGCGGCGTCGTGGGCGATGTGGCGGGCTTTGTGGCCGCCACCTACATGCGCGGCTGCAAGTTTGTGCAGATCCCGACGAGCCTGCTCGCCATGGTGGATTCGTCGGTGGGAGGCAAGACCGCCATCGACCTGGCTGCCGGCAAAAATCTCGCCGGAGCCTTTTGGCAACCAAGTGTTGTCATCGCCGACGTGGGATGCCTGGCCACCCTCACGCCCGAGCAGTTCGCCGACGGTTGCGGCGAGGTCGTCAAGCACGCCGTGATCGCCGACCCGGAGCTCTTCGCCGAGCTGGAGAAGACCCCGCTCACGCTTCAGCTGCTGAACCGCGACGTGGCCCGTGTGGCGCTCATCATCGCCCGCAATATCGACATCAAGCGCGCCGTGGTCGTTGCCGACGAGCGCGAAACCAATCAGCGCAAGCTCCTTAACTTTGGCCACAGCGCCGGGCACGCCGTCGAGGCCTGCGAGAACTTTGAGCTCGGACACGGCAACTGCGTGTCGATCGGCATGGGCATCATCACGCGTGCCGCAGCCCTGCATGGCATCTGCGATGCTGCGCTGCCCGGTCGTATTGAGGAGCTTTGCGCCCGCCATGGCCTCAAGACCCGCTGTGACCTAGATGCCGATGCCGTCTTTGCCGAGGCGCTCCACGATAAAAAACGCACCGGCGACACGATCGACCTGGTGATTCCGCACGGCATTGGCCGCTGCAGCATCGACCGCACACCGCTTTCCGCCTTCCACGATTTAATTGCCGAGGGCCTCGACCAGAAGGGAGACGTTTCCGCATGCTAGCCCGCATCACCCCGTCCCCGCTCAAGGGCACTGTTCCCGCCATCGCGTCCAAGTCGATGGCGCATCGCCTCATCATCTGCGCCGCACTTGCCAACGGCGAGACACACGTTACCTGCAACACGACCTGCGCCGATATCGAGGCCACGGTGCGCTGCCTTACGGCACTCGGCGCCCGAATCGAGACCGTCGAGGACGGCTTCCAGGTCCACCCCACCATGAAGAGCGTTGAATTTGGCCTGCTCAAGGCCCTTGCCGGCGGCACACTCGACTGCGGTGAGAGCGGCTCCACGCTGCGCTTTATGCTGCCTGTCGCCTGTGCGCTGGGTGCGGAGGCCACCTTCGTGGGCCAGGGCCGCCTGGGCACCCGCCCGCTCTCCCCACTCTCGGACGAGATCATTGCCGCCGGTTGCGACCTGCAGGGGCAGGGCGATTTTCCGCTCAAGACGAGCGGCCGCATGCGCCCGGGCACCTTTGTGCTCCCGGGCAACGTGAGCTCGCAGTACATCTCGGGCCTACTGTTGGCGGCCCCGCTGCTGGCCCAGCCCTCCTGCGTACAGGTAACCGGCCTCATCGAGAGCCGCCCCTACATCAACCTGACGATTCAGGCCATGAAGGCCTTCGGCGTCGAGGTCAACGTCGAGCGTATTCCGGCTAAGGACGGCCAGCCCGAGGTCACGAACTTCCGCGTGAACAGTAGCTCGTACCGCACGCCCGGCAGCGTAGCCGTCGAGGGCGACTGGTCCAACGCCGCCTTTTGGCTGTGCGCCGGCGCCATCGGCACCGACCCCATCACCGTCGAGGGCGTGTCGCTGAGCTCCGCACAGGGCGACCGCAACGTGCTCGCCGCGCTTTCGCGCTTTGGCGCCCGCATTGTGCGCTCCACGAACGCCGCCACCGTCCAGTCTGACAAGCTCGCCGGCTTTGAGATGAGCGCCCACGACATTCCGGACCTGGTGCCCGTCATCTCGGCCGTGGCATCGCTGGCGCAGGGCCGCACGTTCATCCGTGACTGCGCGCGCCTGCGCATCAAGGAATCTGACCGCCTGGTCACCACCACCCGCGAGCTCACCGCGCTGGGCGCGCAGGTGCGCATCGCCGGTGACGACCTCATCATCAAGGGCGTCGATGCCTTTACCGGCGGCGAGGTCGATTCGCACAACGACCACCGCATCGCCATGATGGCCGCCATCGCCGCAAGTTGCGCCACCGGCGAGGTCGTGATCCACGGCGCCGAGGCCGTCAATAAGTCCTATCCCGATTTCTTCGACCACTACCGCCTGCTGGGCGGCAAGGTCACACTCGAGGAGGAATAGCATGTCCTCGACCTTTGGCAACGTCTTGCA
>CAJMNP010000181.1 GCA_905214895.1 uncultured bacterium
AGGCCGTGAGCGAGCACATGTTTGCCATGGTCCTTTCCATGATGAAGCGCCTGCCCGGCTACCACGACTTGCAGCGCGAGCATCGCTGGGAGGACTTGGGCCCGGTCACCTCGCTCAAAAATGCCAATGTGCTGGTGCTGGGCGCGGGCGACATTGGCGGTCACTTCGCCACGCTCTGCCGCAGCATGAGCGCGCACGTCCGCGGCATCAAGCGTCATCCGCTCGTCTACCCCATTGTATTTGAGGACATGGACGGCATGGACGCCCTGTCCGAGCGCCTGGCCGAGGCTGACATCGTCGCATCCTTTATGCCCAGTACGCCCGAGACCCGCGGTCTTGCGAATGCCGAGTTCTTCGCCGCAATGAAGCCGGGCGCCTTCTTTGCTAACGGCGGCCGCGGAGACCTTGTAGTTGCCGACGACTTAGTTGCCGCCCTGGAGTCGGGGCATCTCGCCGGCGCCGCGGTCGACGTCACCGACCCAGAGCCGCTGCCTGAGACAAGCCCCCTGTGGGATGCGCCCAACATGCTCATCACGCCGCACGTCTCCGGGTGGTTCCACCTGGCAGCCACGCTCAACAACGTGGTCGACATCGCCGCCGAGAATCTACGTCATCTTCAGGCTGGCGAGACACTACGTTGTTGGATTGAGCATTAATTTGTTCCGGCGTTTTACCAAACGCCGGAACCCCTCGACGCTGCGCGCCGCCCAGAGCGACAATTTGTCATTCAAAAGGCAAGGCATGACCAGAAGGTCTATGCCTTGCCTTTTTCATGCCAACTTGTTCGCTCTGGACATCGCTCGCTGACGCTTGCTCAACCTGCGGTGTCTTAACAATTCTGTCCAGCTGTTGGCATTGCGGCATTTGCCCAGATAAAACCTGCCAAAATAAACCTGTCCCTTTTTGGTAGGTTTTAGAACTCCACGCTTTCGGCGCCGTTGATGGTTAGGTCGCGCTCGTAGAAGGCGGTGAGAGCGCGGATGGCGTACATCACGTCGCACACGCCGCCGGTCTCGTAGCTCGAGTGCATGGCAAGCTGCGGCAGGCCCACGTCTACGGCATGCATGCTCGCCTGCATGTTCGACAGGTTGCCCAGGGTAGAACCGCCGGCCATATCGCTCTTGTTGGCGAAGGCCTGCGCGGGCACGTCGGCATCATCGCAGATGGCCTGGAACACCGCGCGGCTAAAGGCATCGGTGCAGTAGTGCTGGTTGGCAGCTTCCTTAATGACGATACCGCCGTTAAGCAACACCTGGTTGTGGGCATCGCACTTCTCGGCGTGGTTGGGGTGCACGGCATGTGCGTTGTCGCAGCTCACGAGCATCGAGGCGGCAAGTGCGCGGTGGTACGATTCGTCGTCAAAGCCCAGCGATCCGTTGATGCGGCGCAGCGCGTCGGCCAAGAACGTCGACATGGCGCCCTGCTTGGTCTCGGAGCCAACCTCCTCGTTATCAAAACAGCAAAAGACCGAGATGTCGTGCGCATTCTCGGCACCCAAAAATGCCTGCAGCGAGGTATAGGCGCAGGCCAGGTCATCGAGCTTGGGCGTCGAGATAAACTCGTCGGCCCAGCCCCAAATGCGCGCATCCTGGCGGTTGACCAGGAACAAATCGCGGCCCAGAATCTGCTCGGGCTCAACATCCAGCTCGTCGGCGATCAGGGCGTCAAAGTCGCCCTGCTTGAGCTCGCCGGCGCTGATAAGCGGGCACAGGTCGACAGCGCGATTGGGCGCAAAACCCTCGTTGACGCCGCGGTTCATATGGATGGCAAGGCTCGGAATGATGGCAACCTCGCGCTCGGTGGCGAGCAAGCGGCTCTCAATACGGTCGCCCTCGCGCACCAGTACGCGGCCCGCGAGCGCCAGCGGGCGGTCGAACCAGGTGTAGTCGATCATGCCGCCGTATGCCTCGGTGTTCAGGCGCAGCGTCTCGCCCGCGCCGTCAAGCTCGGGCACAGCCTTGACCTTAAACGTCGGCGAATCGCTGTGTGACGCCGTGAGCTGAAAATGATAGTCACCGACAACGCCGTCCTCGCCCCACGTCGCGGCCAGGTCCTCGCCCCACGTCGCGGCCAGGTCCTCGCCCACCTTAAAGGCAACGACGCTCGAGGTGTTGCGCTGCGTGTAATAACGCCCGCCCGGTTCGATATCCCACGCCGCATTCTCGGGCAGGTAGGTAAAGCCCGCCTCGTCGAGCTCGGCCATAATGGTCGCCGCCGTATGGAACATGCTGGGGCATGCCTCGATAAAGTCGATGAGGCCGTTGGCGGCCTCGATATCGTCGGCCGTCACATGCGCGCGCTCGGGCGTTTCCTGATCCGTCATGCTCTCCCCTTTCGCTGGGTTGATGGTCCCCTCCAGCATACCCCGCCGCGCCAGTGCCGTGCCTTTCATTCCATGTTTAATCCCGCGCCGCTCGCCAAGTTGAGCCATCATGCCCGCACTCCTTTTGCGACAATTACGCTAACAGGACGAAAGGAGCCGTCATGAAGCCACGTAACATTGCCATCGCCTGCGGTGTCGCGGGAGTC
>CAJMNP010000182.1 GCA_905214895.1 uncultured bacterium
CGAGCAGGTTGAGGCAGCGCAGGAAGGTCGACTTGCCCGAGCCCGAGGCGCCGATGATGGTAACGACCTCACCGGGATTGACAGCGAGGTCGATGCCCCTGAGCACCTCGAGCGAACCGAAGCTCTTGCGCAGGCCCTCGACGCGGATGAGCGGCTCTTTAGTTTGTGCGGCGGCCACAGCGCCGGTGGTAGTGGTATCTGCCATGATGATTCTCCTCGTCTTGCGCCTAGTTGGAGCTGGGCAGCGTTGCCGGGGCCTCGGCGCCGAGCTTTTTGCCAAAGGCCTCGAGCAGGCGGCTCGCCACGAGCGTCAGGATCAGGTAAACCACGAGCGCCACGCAGTAGACCTCCATCTGGCGGTAGTACACGCCGGCGACAGTGGTGGTGGCGTACATGAGGTCAAACACGCCAATGACCGAGAGCACCGACGAGTCCTTGATGTTGATGATGAGCTCGTTGGTGAGTGCGGGGATCGCGTTTTTAATACCCTGGGGGAACACGACCTTGCGCATGGCCTGCCACTGCGACAGACCCAGCGAGCGCGCTGCCTCGGCCTGGCCGGGATCGATGGACTCGATGCCGCCGCGCAGGACCTCCATCATGTAGGCGGTGGAGTTGAGCGAGATGGTCACGAGACCCGCGGTGAAGGTACTCCAGATCTGGTTGGCCTGGGCGGTCTCGAAGCCCATGCCACGCAAAACGGTGAAGCCCGCGTAATAGATGAGCAGGCCCTGGACCATCATGGGCGTACCGCGCACGATGGTGGAGTAAACGGTCGCAAAGCCGCGGCCGATGCTCTTAAAGAAGCGCACCAGATCGTTATCCACGCGGTCAAACGTCTGAATGCGCAGGAACACAAAGAGCAGCGCCAAGAAGAAGGCGATGACCGTGCCGAAGGTGGCAAGCGCGATGGTGATCTCGATACCGCGGATAAAGAAGTCGCCGCTCTTGTAGGTCATGTAGACCAAGCTCGACAGAAAGTCGCTGGGATTGGAGTCCGAGACAATGCTCACCTGCACCAGATCGATAAACGACATGACGCAGCGGTCGATAAAGAAGATCGCCGCGATGGCGACCACGACGTAGCTGCCCAGGCGTGCGCCACGGCGGCAACGCTCGGAGGCGAACGGCGACGTTTCGCGATAGTCGTTCCAGTGCATGAGCTTGGTGACCAGCGCCGCCGCCGACACGACGAGCCAGGCCCAAAGAATCGCCCAGAGGCAGTCTTGGAACACGCCCGTAGGCGCCAAGAAGCTCAGCGGCGTAGGATTGCGTTGGCTAAACGCCAGGCCGAGCGCCGCGATAACGCTCGTGCCCAGGTACACATAACGGTGGTCGGCCTTGATAAAGGAGGCCAGACGATTGATGGTTTTCATGCTGCCTCCCTATGCCGGCTGACGGTCGAGGCACGCGTCCCACATCTGGTCGCGCTCCTCCTGGCTGATGCCCTCGAGCGTCTTATCGATAAGTTTGAGCAGTTTGTCCGATCCCTTGCGGCAGCCGACGTTTGCCGTGACCTCCTGCTTAAAGCCCTCGCCCTCGGCAAAGTGGATGGGGACGATACCGGGATTTTGGGCCATATAGCCCTTTTCGTTCTCAGTGTTGTAGGTCACGGCGTCGCACGTGCCCTGCAGCAGATTCGAGAACACCGTGGGGACCGAATCGACCGGGTTCTTGTGCACAACGCCCGGAATCTCGTCGATGACGGTATCGAGCATGGTGTCCTTTTGGCCGAGCACCGTGGCACCGCTGAAGTCGCTGAGCTTGGTGGCGTTTTGGTAGGGCGAGCCCTCTTTTACGAACAGGCCAAAGTAGCCGATAAAGTACGGGTCGGAAAAACCGACGGACTCCTCGCGCTCGGGCGTGGCGCTCATGCCGGCGATGATGAGATCGATCTGGCCGTTGTTGAGCGAATCGATAAGGCCCGAGAAGCTCTGCTTGACGGCAACAGGCTCGCCGCCGAGGGCCTTGCAGACGATCTTGGCGATCTGCACGTCGTAGCCGTCGGCATAGGCGCCCTGCACGTTGTCGATGGGGATCGTGAACTCGCTGGCCTCGGAGACCTGCCAGTTGTACGGAGCGTAGGCCGCCTCCATGCCGATGCGGATCTTATCCTTGCCGATCACGGAATCGGACAGGTCATCGCGACCGCCGCCTGTCGTGGGCTGAGCTACTTCCAGCGTGGAGGGGCGCTGGCAACCGGCAAGTGCGCCGGCGACGACAGAAGCGCTCGCAGCGAGAGCGCTACCCAAGAAGATGCGACGACTGCACACCGGCTGGGCCTGCGCGTCGCGTTGATGGGGAGAATGCATAATCTGCCTTCCCTGTTGAATCGTATGCTGACGACTTAACAGGATATACGCCAGCGACCAGCAGCGCAGCACAAGCTCGAAAAATTAATAGACACACGGTAGTCATTGGGAGCGTCGATGTTTTGGCAATGCCAGCGGGCGCCACCCAGAGCGAACAAGTTAGCATGAAAAAGGCAAGGCATAGACCTTCTGGTCATGCCTTGCCTTTTGAATGACA
>CAJMNP010000183.1 GCA_905214895.1 uncultured bacterium
TTGCCCACCTCGAGCGCAATGCCCTGGTGAGCGCCATGGCTCGACAGCGCATCGAGCTGCGCGCGCGGCACATACTTAATGCGGACGCCCGTGGCGTTGAGGTCATCGACCAGGCGCGACAGAGCGGCATCGCGCTCCCCGCCCTCGGCGATGAGCGCGCACTTGATGGGAAAACCGGTACGCAGCGCCTCGGCGGCAGCACGACGACCTTCGATAAACTCGCCCTTGGGAACCTGGACAGCGTCGCGGTTACGATCGCGTTGCGGACGTGCGGCCTGGGCGCGATCGCGCTGGCCCTTGGGAGCGGCAGCGCGGTCGTTGCGGCGAATCGGACGCGAGCCAGAGGCGATCTGCTTGCCACCACGCGGAGCATGCTTGCGGTTGTCGGCCATAAGACGGCCTCCTTAAATAGATAACGAACAAGAATCGACCGTCCGAGCCACGGCACCTTGCCTTTCAATCGTCGGGCATGACCACCAGGTCTATGCCCTCCTCTTTCAAGGCAATCTGCCGCACCTCGAACGGTCGACAAATACTAGAGACTCTTAATACGAGTGCCCGCGGCAGTATCCTCAATGGTGAGGCCCAGGTCCTTGAGCTGGTCGCGGATGGCGTCGGCCAGATCCCAGTTCTTGGCGGCGCGGGCCTCGGCGCGGGCCTCGAGAATCTTGGCAGCGGCCTCGTCCACGTCGTCGCCCGTGTAGGCAACCAGGCCGGCGGCAACACCCAGCAGGCCCAGCGGCAACTCGACCTTTGGCTCGGGGAGCTCAACGCCAAACGTATCGAGCAGCTCGACCAGCGTATCGGCGGCGGCAAGCGCGGCGGCCTTGTCGGCAGCGTCGCCCGCCTGCTCCAGGTACTGGTTGCACTCGGTCACAAAGCCAAAGACGGCACCCATGGCACCGGCGGTGTTAAAGTCGTCGTCCATGCACTCCTTAAAGGTGGCACGGGTCTCGGCGGCCTTGGCGGCAAACGCCTCGGATGCTGTCTCATCGGCATCGGCCGTCGCATGGTTCGCGGCCCAGCGCAGGTTCTCGACCGTACCGGCGATACGCGTGAGCGAGTTTTCGGCACCCTCCAGGCGCTCCCAAGAAAAGTCGAGCGGCGAGCGATAGCTCGTCTGCAGCATCAGCAGACGCAGGGCGGCGGCAGAGTGCTGCTCGAGCACCTCGGCCAGCGTAAAGAAGTTACCGAGCGACTTGGACATTTTCTCGCCGTCTACCAGCAGCATGCCCGTGTGCATCCAGGTGTTGGAGAAGCCCTGGTGCCAGGCGCAGGTGGCCTGGGCGCACTCGTTCTCGTGATGCGGGAAGGCAAGGTCGGAGCCGCCGCCGTGGATGTCGATCGGGGTGCCCAGGTAGCGATGCACCATGGCGGCGCACTCGGTGTGCCAACCGGGACGGCCCTCGCCCCAGGGGCTCGGCCAGCTGGGCTCGCCGGGCTTGGCGGCCTTCCACAGGGCAAAGTCGAGCGGGTCGTTCTTGTCCTCGTTCTCCTCGATGCGCGCGCCAACCATAAGGTCGTCGATGTTGCGGCCCGAGACCTGACCATAGTTGGAATCGCTGCGCACGGCAAAGTACACGTCGCCGTTATCGGCGGCGTAGGCGTGGCCCTGCTCGATGAGCGTCTTGATCATGGCGATCATGGGGCCGATCTCTTTGGTGGCGCGGGGGCGCACATCGGGATCGAGCACGTTGGCGGCACGCATGACGCCGATGAACTTGTCGGAGAACTCCGTCGCGACCTCGGCAGCCGTACGGCCCTGATCGTTGGCGCGCTTGATGATCTTGTCGTCGACGTCGGTGAGGTTCTGGGCGAACGTGACCTCGTAGCCGCTCGCGATGAGCCAGCGACGAATCACGTCGAAGCTGATGAACGTGCGGGCATTGCCGATGTGGATGTTGTCGTAGACCGTGGGGCCGCACACGTACATGCGGACCTTGCCGGACTCGATGGGCTGGAACTCTTCCTTTTTATGGGTAGCGCTGTTGTAGATACGCATTCGTTACTCCTTAACGGTTTTCTGTAGCAGGCAGACGGCCCAGGCACCGATTCCCTCGCCCTGGCCTTCCCAGCCGAGCTTTTCGGTCGTAGTGGCGGCGACGCCCACGTTTTCGACGTCGACGCCCAGGGCATGGGCAAGGTTGGCGCGCATGGCATCGCGGTGCGGAGTGATCTTGGGCTGCTGACAGGCAATAGTGCAATCGGCATCGACAAACTCAAAGCCCAGTTCGCGCGCATAGTCCATCACGCGAGTGAGCAGCACCATCGAATCGGCGCCCTCGTAGGCAGGATCGGTGTCGGGAAATAACTTGCCGATGTCTCCCCCGCGGCAGGCGCCCAGAATGGCGTCGGCCAAGGCGTGCGCGAGCACATCGGCATCCGAATGGCCCAGCAGTCCGCGCTCGTAGGGAATGTCGACCCCGCCGATGATACATCGACGCCCCTCCACCAGACGGTGAACGTCGTAGCCATGGCCAATGCGCAGGTTACTGAACATGGGGAAGGTCCTCTCCCTCGGCCAT
>CAJMNP010000184.1 GCA_905214895.1 uncultured bacterium
AGGGCCAGGCAGCCCATGATGCCCTGCTTGCCCTCGAGGCTGTTGTTGACGATGTAGGTGTCGATATCGTTGACCTCGGGCGTGACGATGTAGCCGTTGAGCATCTCGGCACACTTTTTGCGTGCGAGCGGCACGATAGGGGTGTGGTCGGCCACACCGCCGCCGATGATGATCTTTTGCGGCGCGTAGCACAGCGTGTAGGTCATGAGCGCCTGTGCCAGATAGCCCGCGAGCAGATCCATGGCCTCCGGGTCATCGGCCATGTCTCCGGCGCTCTTGCCATCCCAGCGCTTTTTAACGCCGGGACCGGCGATGAGGCCCTCGAGGCAGTTATCGTGGAAGGGGCAGGCGCTATGCTCGCCGATGGTGTCGCGCGGGTCGCGCGTGACCAGGATGTGACCGGCCTCGGGGTGCATCATGCCGTGGACGAGCTGACCGCCCGAGAGCACACCGGCACCCACGCCGGTGCCGATCGTCAGGTACACCACGTCGGTGAGGCCCTGCGCGCAGCCAAAGGTGACCTCGCCCAAGCAGGCGACGTTGACGTCGGTATCGTAGCCGCAGGGGACCTTGAGCTCGTTTTGGATGGTGCCCAGTAGGTCAAAGTAACGCCATGCGGTCTTGGGCGTCTCCAAGATCTTGCCGTACTGGGGCGAGGCAGGGTTGACCGCGGTGGGGCCAAAGGCGCCGATGCCCAGGGCGGCGATGCCCTTGTCTGCAAACCATGCGTTGACGGCCTCGACGGTCTCCTGCGGGGTCGTGGTCGCGATCTGCTCGCGCTCCAGGACCGTACCGTCCGCATAGCCCGTGGCGCAGACCATCTTGGTGCCGCCGGCCTCGAGTGCTCCGATAAGCTGCTGCTCTGCCATAGTATTCCTCTCTGGGACGAGTTGCTCCGTGACTAAAGTATAGAGCTCTAAACCATTTAAGAAAGCACTATAAAAAGAAGCCCTGCAACGCGGCGGGCGGTGCGGGGCTTCTTTGGTTGCTTTAGTTGCCGGGCCGTCCTTACCCGCGCGGCTTGATTTTATCACGCAGGGACTTGAGGTTTTCGAGCGCGGCGTTGAGAGTTTCGTCTCGCTTGGCAAAGTGGAAGCGAATCAGATGGTTGACGGGCTCGCGGAAGAAGCTTGATCCCGGCACGGCGCCCACGCCAACCTTGGAGGCGAGATCCTCGCAGAATTCGAGGTCACTGTCATAGCCAAACTCCGAGATATCCATCATCACGTAGTAGGCGCCCTGCGGCACGTTATGCTCAAGGCCGATGCTATCGAGCCCTTGGCAGAACAGGTCGCGCTTAGCGGTGTAGAGGTCGAGGACCTCCTGGTAATAGCTGTCGTCGAAGTTGAGGGCGGTGACGACGGCCTCCTGCAAGGGAGCGGCGGCACCCACGGTGAGGAAGTCGTGGACCTTCTTGATGCGCTCGGTAATCTCGGCCGGGGCAATGGTGTAGCCCAGACGCCAACCGGTGATGGAGTAGGTCTTGGACAGCGAGCTGCAGCTGATGGTGCGCTCGAACATGCCGGGCAGCGTGGCCATATAGACGTGCTCGTGGGGCGCGTAGACGATGTGCTCGTATACCTCGTCGGTGATGCAGTAGGCGTCGTACTTTTTGCACAGGTCGGCGATAAAGGTGAGCTCCTCGCGCGTAAAGACCTTGCCGCAGGGGTTGGAAGGGTTGCACAGGACGATGGCCTTGGGATCGTTGTCGCGGAAGGCCGCCTCGAGGACCTCGCGATCGAAGTCGAACGTGGGCGGATTGAGCGGCACATAGACGGGCTCAGCGCCCGAGAGAATCGTGTCGGCGCCGTAGTTCTCGTAGAACGGCGAGAAGATGACGACCTTGTCTCCGGGGTTCGTGACCGTCATCATGGCGGCCATCATGGCCTCGGTGGAGCCGCATGTGACCACGATGTTCTTGCTGGGATTGATCGGCATGCCCATAAAGTGCTCCTGCTTGGCGGCAAGCGCCTCGCGCATGGCCTGGGAGCCCCAAGTGATGGAGTACTGGTGGTAGAGCGGATTGGGATCGGTAGCGATGGTGCTCAGGCTCTTGAGCAGTTGCGCCGGGGGATCGAAGTCGGGGAAGCCCTGCGAGAGGTTGACGGCACCGTACTTATTGGAGATGCGCGTCATGCGGCGGATGACCGAATCGGTAAATGTTGCCGTGCGATTGGAGAGTTCTTTCATGCTTGTCCTTTCGAGCATTTGCAGTGGGGCAAGTTTACTCCTATGAAACCGGTGGGAATTGCTCGAAACGCGCTCGAAAAACTCTTTTCAAAATTCTTGAAAATTGGGGCTTGCATCGCGTGGCGTTCCTTGCAATAATAGTCGAGCGCGAAGCGCACAGGACACGGTGGGTGTAGCTCAGTTGGCTAGAGCGACGGGTTGTGGTCCCGTAGGTCGAGGGTTCGAGTCCCTTTACCCACCCCAGTTCTTGCTTCGTGTTGATATCGGGTCGTTAGCTCAGTTGGTAGAGCAGGGGACTCTTAATCCCAAGGTCCAGGGTTCGA
>CAJMNP010000185.1 GCA_905214895.1 uncultured bacterium
TTACCCAGGTTACGGGGTAGACCAGCAGCAGATGCTCGAGCGAGGGGTCGAGCGGCATAATCGCGAACACCCACGCCACGCGGAGCACGACCGTGCCGAATATCGTGAGCATCATAGGCTGGAAGCTCACGCCAGCGCCGCGGATGGAGCCGGACGCGTTTTCGATAATCGAGAAGATCGCGTAGAACGGCGCGATGAAATGAAGAATCGTCGTGGTGTAGGCCGAAATTGCGGCATCGTCGATAAACAGACGCGAAAGCGGGCCCGAGAATACCAGCAGCACGGCAGACAGGCCACCGATAAGCACAAATGAAAGCACGAGCGACGTGTGGTATCCCTTTCGCATGCGATCGTAATTGCGCGCACCAAAGTTCTGCGCCGAGAACGTAGTAATCGACACACCAAGCGCCTCGGTCACCATCCAGATAATGCCGTCCAGGCGACCGGAAAGACCCCAAGCGGTCGTGACATCGGCTCCAAACGAGTTAACCGACACCTGAATCAAAACGTTGGAGATCGAATACGCCGCAGACTGAACGCCCAGCGGCAAACCGCACGAAAGCATGCTCTTGCAAATGCCGCGATCGATACCGAGTTTGGATAGCGACAACCGCCACGCCCCCGGAGCGCGCATCATGCGGATCACAATCATCGTGGCATTGGTGCAGATAGTCAGCGCCACCGCGATGCCGCAGCCCAGCGCTTCCATGTGCAGCACGGCGACAAAAAGAATGTCGAATGCCACATTGACGAAGCAGCCGGAGGCAATAATAACCGCCGGACCGCGCGTGTCGCCCACGGCGCGCAACAGCGCCGTCCCCATATTGAGCAGCAGCGCCGCAAACATGGCGGCAAAGTAGCAACGGGCATACGCCACACCCTCGGCCAGCAGCTCATGCGGTGTATTCATCAGCACAAGCATCGGCTCGACAAACACCATGCCCAGAATGGAAATGACAATGCCGCCCACCAGCGCGAGCGTCATGGCCGTATGGACCGATCGGCTCAAGCGCTCGTCATCGTGCTGACCAAAAAACTGACTGGTAATGACAGCACAGCCAGCACCCACACCGACGCAAAAACCAATGCAGAGCTCCGTAAGCACCATCGTGGCCTGAATGCCACCCAGCGCGAGCTTGCCGCCAAACTGACCGACGATATAGGTACCGATAAGCGTGTATGCCTGCTGAAAGAACGAACTAAAGAAGATAGGGACGCACAGCGACAGCAGCTGCTGCCAAATAACGCCCTGCGTTACATCGATAGCCGTAGATTTCTTAGCCACACGCCCTCCCCACCAGCGTACGTCAAACAACAAAGCGGCAATTTAAGACCAAAGCCAATACCAGCTTAGCACCGACCGACGTCGGCCGAAACGCCCCGAACCAGAGCCCGGTGCGAACTATCTGCCTAGTGATACAGACCCGGCTGGTAGTGGTACTCGTTGCTCACATGTGGGCACAGCTGCCAAAAGGCAACAGCACTTGCCGCGGCCACGTTGAGTGAATCGACCCCATGCGCCATCGGAATACGCACGGCGCGGTCGCAGCCTGCAATGGTCTTGGCGCCCAAGCCAGCACCCTCGGTGCCCATAAAGATTGCCAGGCGGTCAATCTCCTGGAGCGCGGGATCGTCCAGCGACACCGAATCATCCGTCAACGCCATAGCAGCACACGAAAAGCCGGCATCGTGCAGCGCCGCCAGCCCATCATGCGGCCATACGCGCGCCTCGCTGCCAATGCGCGTCCAGGGCACCTGGAACACCGTGCCCATGCTCACGCGGGCCGAGCGACGGTACAGCGGGTCACAGCAAGTGGGGCTCACCAAAATACCGTCGACGTTCAGCGCAGCCGCCGAGCGGAAAATCGCACCGACGTTGGTGTGGTCGACAATGCCCTCGAGCACGCACAGGCGCACCGGGCGCTCCCCCGCCGCCTCGACGACGCCGCCCAAGAACTCATCAACCGGAATCTGTCGCGGGCGACGAAATGCCGCGAGCGCACCGCGCGTCACGTTAAAGCCCGTCAGCCGCTCCATAAGCTCCATCGAGGCCACGAACACGGGAACCGGACCCGCGCCCTCGCGCACAACCAGGCGCTCAAACAGCGGCATCATCTGATCGAGCCAGCGTTCGCCCAAAAGAAAGCTCACCGGCTCGTATCCAGCGCGCACCGCGCGCTCGATGACCTTGGCACTCTCGGCGATAAAGATGCCCTTTTGCGGCTCCAGCACGCAGCGCAGCTCGCGCTCGGTCAGTCGCACGTAGGCATCGAGCCGCTCGTCCTCGAGAGAATCGATTCGCAGCACCTCAACGGCATCAGTCATAGCAGCCAGCCCGCACCCTTCTTTACAGCACATCTATACCAAACGAGGCGACGCTAAGCGCCGCCCCATGCATTCAAACAACCCGATGATACCGTTCACGCCAGACGATTTACGCATCAACGCGACGATACGTCACGAACTCATAATCGACACCCTCGTCGCCCTCGCCCGAGGCAATCGTGGCA
>CAJMNP010000186.1 GCA_905214895.1 uncultured bacterium
GACGTCGACGCCGTCTACATCGGCAGCCCCAATGCGCTCCACTACGAGCAGGCGCTCGCCTGTATCGCCGGCGGCAAGCACGTTATCGTCGAAAAGCCCTTTTGTGCCACCGAGGCGCAGGCGCTCGAGGTCTTTCGTGCAGCCGAGGCGGCGGGCGTCGTAGCCCTCGAAGCCATGCGCCCGCTCCATGACCCCGCTTTCCACGCCGTCGAGGACGCCCTGGGCGAGATTGCGCCCATTCGTCGCGCCTCGCTGCGCTTTGGCAAGTATTCCTCGCGCTACAACGAAATCCTCGCTGGACGCACCACCAATATCTTCGATTGCAATTTGGCATCGGGTTCCCTCATGGACATCGGCGTCTATACCGTCGAGCCCATGGTCGAGATCTTCGGCATGCCCTCCGGTCTCACCAGCATGACCACACTGCTCGACCCCTCAACGCAAGAGCTCACCCATGGCCCCATCGACGGCTGCGGTTCCATTCTCGCCAGCTACGGCAGTGGCCGTATCTCCGTCGAGCTCGCGCACTCCAAAATTACGAATGACCTGCTGCCCTCGCAGATCGAAGGCGAGCGTGGCACTATCCAGATCGACCATCTGTCCACGCCCCGCAACGTCCGCATCGACTATCGCGGCGACGTCGTACGCGGCTCGGCGACCGAGGCACCGCGCGAACAGGGAGACAACGGTCGCGTGCTCGACCTGCCCAAATCGAGCAACACTATGGAATACGAACTCACAGACTTTATCACCGCCATCTGCGGCATCGATAACGTTAAGGAAGAGATTTGGGAGACCCCGGCGGGACGCCACGAGCTTGGCCACTACCGCGATGTCACGCTCGTCTCACTGCGCATCATGGATGCCGTGCGCCAGCAGGCCGGCATTACCTTCCCGGCCGATGCAGGCAAGCAGGCCTAGCGATGGGCTTCTTCGATACGTTCTTCTCCAGCGTCACCGGCGGCAGTCGAGAGCCTCAAAAACCATCAAACGTCGAGCTCGAGCTGCGCCGCAGGCTAACTGTGCTCGCAAGCGACGAGGCCACTCAAGACACTCCCCTGCGCTATTTCCTGCGCTGGGAGGGGCAAGTCCAAGGCGTTGGTTTTCGCTTTACCAACACCAACCTCGCGCAGGCACGCGCACTCACCGGCTGGGTGCGTAACATGGAAGACGGTTCAGTCGAGATGGAGATACAGGGAGCTCCGGCAAACATCCTATCTCATCTCGAGGCGCTTCATGCCTCCTACGAGCGCATGGGAACGCGTTTTCGCCTCGTAGACGCCCAGACCCGAGCCCCACTTGCCAATGAAGACGGTTTCATTCCTCGTTATTAGTATTGTGTGCTAAATACGGTATCATTTACCTACGACCGTTGATAGAAAAGAGGCGAGGCGCATGGCGGTGCAGAGAAGGAATACCAAGCAGCGAAAGCTGGTTCTTGACGCTGTGCGCCAAAGCTATAACCATCCCACCGCCGACGAAATCTACAACGCCGTACGCGAACAGGATGACAAGATCAGCCGCGGCACGGTCTACCGCAACCTCAATCTCTTAGCCGACGCAGGGGAGATTCTCTCTATTAAGACGCCGGGCGGCAGCCGCTTCGATCGCACCATCGAGCCGCACGCACATATCATCTGCACCTCGTGCAGCCGCGTCATCGACGTGCCGCTCCCCTTCGACGCCCAACTCGACGACAAGGCGTCCGAGCAAATCGGCTGGTACGTCACGTCGCACTACACCATCTTTGAGGGTCTCTGTCCCGACTGCCGGTAGATGTTTGGGACATGCCTTACAATTCACCTTTCTGCACTCTGCAGCAAAAAGTAGATTTCTAGGCATGCCGCATATATCTACTCGGCAAGCAGGCGATGCAGTTCCTCTTCGACCGTGCGCACGTAGCGGACGCGGTCGTTGATGCCGCGCATGGTGGGGTTGCAGCTCTCCATCAAATAGGGATGGCCCACGACGTTGAGCATGTCGCGATCGTTCTCATTGTCGCCAAACGCCATCATCTCATCGGGCGAAACCCCCAGGGCACGACCGTAATCGGCAAGCGCGGAGCCCTTGCCCGAACCGAAACCGATAAAGTCCGTCCATTCGGTTCCCGACGTCATAACGTCGACACGGTCGCTAAAGAGGTGCCCGAAATACTCCAGGGCCGCCGGCTGCTCCACCTCGGGCGTCTGGAAGGCAATCTTAATGACGTCCTCGTCGATGTCCTCGGGACGGTCGACCACCGCCACATCGCAGTGGACCTCATAGCGCAAATGGTCGACGAACGCATCGTTGCCGCTCATGGTGTAGAGGTGCCCCTCACACGAAAGGGTCACGTCGGCATGGGGATACGCAACCACGGCATTCGCGATATCCATGGCCAGGCCACGTTCCATAGAACGCTTGACCACGGCACGTCCCTCGCTCATCACCAGGGCTCCGTTTTCGCATACATAGGCGAGCTCATCGGCCACCGGGGCAAACAGGTAGCGCAG
>CAJMNP010000187.1 GCA_905214895.1 uncultured bacterium
CAGCGGATTGGGTCATATGAGCGAAAACCCGCCAGAGCGAGCAAGGTGCCTTGAAGCAAGGCGGCATAGACCTTTTGGTCATGCCGCCGAAGTTGAAAGGCAGATTGCCGCTCTGGCGGGTTTGCAGCGTCAACTAGTTACGCGGTTTGGTAAAACCGCGTAACTACAAGGCGTCAGCGCACCTCTTGCAGATGTGAGCGTGGCCGTTGTACTCGCCGACGGTGGTGCGGTAGTTCCAGCAACGGTCGCAGCACTCGCCCTCAGCAGCCTCGATGGCAACGGAGAGCTCCTCGCCCTGGGTCAGTTCAACAGCGGAGACGATGTAGAACTCGGCCAGGTCGACGGCTTTGTCGCCAGTCAGCAGCGCGTACATCTCGGCGGGAACGACCGCCTTGACGCGGACCTGCTGGCTCTTGGTGAAGGTGCCGGCGGAGCGGGCGTCCTCAAGGGCCTTGGTCACGGTGCTACGGAGCTCGAGTGAAGCCTCGAGCACGCCCTCAAACTCATTGGCCTCGTCGACCGTAATGGGCGACTTATACCAATCAAGCAGCGCAGCGTACTTCTGGTGATCGACGCAGCCGGCAGGCGCATACGCCATGGCCTCGTCGACCGTGTAGGACAGGATCGGCTGCAGATCGCGCATGAGCATCGAGAAGAGCTCGGCCAGCACGGTCTGGGCGCTGCGGCGCTCGAGCGAGCCGGGCTTCTCGCAGTACAGACGGTCCTTCAGGGCGTCGAGGTACACGTTGGAAAGCTCGGTAACCACGAAGTCGTAGAGCGCACGGTAGGCACGCGGGAACTCGTAGCTGGCGTAGGCGTCGTCAACCTCGGCCTGAACCTGGGTCAGGCGAGCAACCATGAGCTTGTCGAGCGGCAGCAGGTCGGCAAAGGCGACGCCGTCGGTCTCGGGCTCAAACTGACCCTCGAGCTCGGAGAGCAGGAAGCGCAGCGTGTTGCGGAAACGACGGTAGGCATCGGACGTACGGGCAAGGATCTCATGGTCGATGGACACGTCGGAGCTGGTATCGACGGAGGCAACCCACAGGCGGATGATGTCGGCGCCCATCTCGTCGCAGACCTTGTTGGGGTCGATGACGTTGCCGAGCGACTTCGACATCTTACGGCCCTGGCCGTCGAGCGTGAAGCCCTGCGAGACGACCGCCTTGTACGGGGCATGGCCATTGGCGCCCACCGAGGTGAGCAGCGAGCTCTGGAACCAACCACGGTGCTGGTCGGAGCCCTCGAGGTAGACGTCCGCCGGGTACTCCAGCTCGGGACGGTACTCGCAGACGGCCTTCCAGGAGACGCCGGAGTCCCACCACACGTCAAGAATGTCCTTATCGGCCTTGAGGTGATGGCCACCGCACTTGGGGCAGACGCAGGCCTCGCCCAGGTAGCTCTCGGGAGCGTCGGTGAACCAGGCGTCGGAGCCCTTCTCATGGAAGAGCTTGATGACGGCGTCGAGCGTGGCGTCGTTCATGACCTTCTCGCCGCAGTCGGCGCAGGTGTAGCTGGGGATTGGCACGCCCCAGTTGCGCTGGCGGCTGATGCACCAGTCGGGACGCTGCTCGACCATGGCGCCAATGCGGTTGGCGGCATGGGCCGGATACCACTTGACGTTCTCGCGGACCTCTTTGCCAGCCTGCTCGCGCAAACCGGTCTTGTCCATCGAGACAAACCACTGGTCGGTAGCACGGAAGAGCACCGGGTGCTTGCAGCGCCAGCAGTGCGGATAGCTGTGCGTGATCTTCTTCTCGAGGACCAGGGTGCCGCGCTCGCGCAGGAACTCGATAATGTGCGGGTTGGCCTCATCGGTATCCATACCGCTGAAGGGGCCGCCGGTGCCAAACTCCTCACCGGTGTAGAACTTGCCGTCGTCATCGACCGGCATGCAGATGTCGGTGATGCCCTCCTTGAGGCAGGCGAAGTAGTCGTCGACGCCGTGGCCGGGCGAGTTGTGGACGATACCGGTACCGTCATCGACACCGACGTAATCGGCCAGCAGCGCCACGCCCTCAACGCCGTCAAAGATCGGCTGCTTGTAGTGGATGTGGTGGAAGGTCTCGGCGGAAACCACGTAGGGCTTGCCATCGACCATGACCGGGGTGTACTCCCAGCCAAACTCCTCACAACACTTAGGAGCCAGGTCCTCGAGCATGACCTCGGCACGGCCCTCGTGCTCAACGGCGACATAGGCGGCGCCGGGCTTAAGGGAAACGGCCTGGTCGGAGGGGATGGTCCACGGCGTGGTCGTCCAGATGATAAAGTCGACCGGGCCGTCGAAGTTCTCGAGGCCGGCGGGCTTGGAGGTCATCTCAAAGCGCACGAAAATGGACGGGCTCGTCTCGTCGGAATACTCGATCTCGGCCTCGGCGAGTGCGGTGTGGCAATGCTTGCACCAGTGAACCGGCTTGTGGCCGCGATAGATCATGCCCTTATCGAACATGGCCTTGAAGACCTCGATGTCGGCGGCGTCATGCTGGTGATA
>CAJMNP010000188.1 GCA_905214895.1 uncultured bacterium
GCCTGCCAGGTGCTAAAGCCGAGCGGGGCGAAGATCCAGGCGACCAGGTTGCCCAGCATGGCAAGCACGGAGTAGTCCATGAACTCCTCGGGGATGCCCTCCATAGCAGGCAGGAAGCCAAACGTGCCGTTGTAGCTACCAAAGTTGGACAGGAACCAAACAACGACGGTGGACGCGAAGATGACCGTGCCGGCCTTCTTGATAAAGGCCCAGCAGCGCTCCCACACGTGCAGCGCCCAAGAGCGGATCGCCGGGAAGTGGTAGGCGGGAAGCTCCATAACGAACGGCGTCGGGCGGCCGGCGAAGAGCTTGGTCTTCTTGAGCATGAGGCCCGAAGCGATGACGGCAAAGACGCCCAGGAAGTAGAAGAGCGGGCTGATCCACGCGGCGGTGGTGGAAGAATCGCCGATGATGGAACCCATGAGCAGGGCGATGATCGGCAGCTTAGCGCCACAGGGAATAAACGTGGTGGTCATGACCGTCATGCGGCGGTCCTTCTCGTTCTCGATGGTCTTGGTGGCCATGACGCCGGGGACGCCGCAGCCCGAGGATACGAGCATGGGGATGAACGACTTACCGGACAGGCCAAAGCGACGGAACACGCGGTCCATGATGAAGGCGACGCGGGCCATATAGCCGCAGTCCTCCAGGAAGGACAGCATGACGAACAGCAGGAACATCTGCGGGACAAAGCCGAAGATGGCGCCCAGGCCGCCGACGATGCCGTCGCAGACCAGCGAATCGACCAGGCCACCGTCCTCGGTGCCGCCCGCCACAAGGGCGTCGTGGACCATGGTGGTAATACCAGGAACATAGGGGCCGTACTGTGCCGGGTCGACCGAGTCGGCATTGTCGCCCGCAGCCTCGACGGCCGCGTCGTAGGCGTCGCGGCCCTGACCGAGCACGTACCAACCGTCGGTACCGAAGAGCTGGTCGTTGGTGAAGTCGGTCACCGTGCCGCCCAAGGTAGAAACGGCGATGTAGTACACGCAGAACATGATGACCACAAAGATCGGCAGGCCCAGGATACGGTTGGTAACCACGCGGTCGATCTTCTCGGAGGTGCTCATCTTTGCCGGAGCCTTGGTGAGGCACTCGTCAATGATGTGGGCAATCACGCCGTAACGCTCGCCGGTGATGATGGACTCGGCGTCATCGTCGCAGTCCTGCTCGCACTGAGCGACCAGACCTTCGACGCGAGCGGCCTTCTCCTTGGTGAGGTTGATGAGCTTGCAGGCGTCCGCATCGCGCTCGAACAGCTTGACAGCGTAGTAGCGGCGCTTGTTGGCGGGAACGCTCGCCGGCAGATTGTTCTCGATGTGGTCCAGAACGTCCTCGATGGAGGAATCGAACTTGTGCTCCGGCACCTGGCCCTTGGAAGCAGCGGACTTCTTGACCTGCTCGAACAGCTCCGTGATGCCCTTGTTCTTAAGAGCCGAGATCATCATGACCGGGCAGCCGAGCTTCTTGGAGAGCTTGTCCGTGTCGATCTTATCGCCGTTCTTCTCGACCAAGTCGGCCATGTTGAGGGCGACGACCACGGGCAGGCCGGTCTCGATAACCTGAAGCGCCAGGTACAGGTTGCGCTCGAGGTTGGTGGCATCGACCACCTGGACGACGACATCGGGCTCGCCGCTCATGAGGTAGTCGCGCGAGCACTGCTCCTCGGGGCTGTAGGGGGAAAGCGAGTAGATGCCGGGGAGGTCCGTAATCGTGACGTTCTTGTCGCTTAGGAGCTTGGCTTCCTTTTTCTCAACCGTGACGCCGGGCCAGTTGCCAACGTAGCCGTTGGCGCCGGTGATCAGGTTGAAAAGCGTGGTCTTGCCGCAGTTGGGGTTACCCGCCAGCGCGACATGGATCTGAGAATCCGCCATTCAATCCTTCTTCCTTGTGTGCCCGCGCTGCTTTCTCCGCGCGAGCTGGATAATGTGCTTCAAAGTTGCTGCATTAAGTTAGAGAAACCTAACTTTATCTGCAGAAATACTCGCCGCTGGCCCTTACTGGACCTCGACGACGGCAGCCTCCTCCTTGCGGATGGAAAGCTCGTAGCCGCGCACGTTGATCTCGACCGGATCTCCGAGCGGTGCGACCTTTACGACCTTAAACGACGTGCCCTTGATGAGCCCCAGGTCCATAAGGTGACGGCGAAGCGCACCCTCACCGTGAAGCTTGACGATGGTGGAGCTCTCGCCCACCTTAACGTCACCCAACGTCTTCATTTACTTGTCCCCCTTTCGGTTTTTTTAAATGCTGCGGACTAACTGACGGTCATGATGTGCATGGCAACCTTGGAATCGATACCAAAGCGTGCGCCCAGCACCGTGACGATGATATTGGCGCCACTCGAGCTCACCACGTGAATTTCGCTGCCCTCGACAAAGCCGAGGTCCTTGAGGTGGTGCTTCATATCCTCATTGCCCTTTACACGAGACACGCGCACGGTTTCGCCCGCTTTTACCATCGAAAGCGGCAT
>CAJMNP010000189.1 GCA_905214895.1 uncultured bacterium
TTCATTATGCCCAGATATGCACGGCTTAACCCGTGCAGGCGCTACTCCTCCTCGAGGGCAGCGATGACCTCGTCGGTCATATCCATGGTGCTGTAAACATCCTGGACGTCGTCGAGCTCCTCAAGACGGTCGATGAGGCGCTGAACCTTCTTGGCGTCGGCGCCGGAGACCTCGGTCGGGGTGGTCGGGACCATGGTGGTCTCGGAGCCCTTGACCTGGACGCCCTGCTCCTCGAGCGCCTTGGAGACAGCCATGACCTCGTTGGCAGTAGTCCAGACGATCCACTCCTCGCCGGCGTCCTCGTAGTCCTCGCCACCGGCCTCGGCGATGGCCATCATGAACTCATCCTCGTCACCGGCAGCACCGTTGGCGATCATGGTCTCCTTCTTGGCGTTCTCGTCCAGGATCTCCTTGGCGACGACGATCTGGCCCTTGCGCTCAAACTGGAAGGCGACGGAGCCGGAGGTGCCCAGGTTGCCACCAGCGTGGGAGAAGGCGGAACGGACATCGGCGGCGGTACGGTTGCGGTTGTCGGTCAGGCAGTCGACGTAGACGGCGACACCGGCGGGACCGTAGCCCTCGTACACGATGTTCTCGTAGACGGCAGCATCGGCACCCGAACCAAAGGCCTTGTCGATAGCGGACTTGATCTTGTCCTTAGGCATGGACTGAGCCTTGGCCTTGGCAACGGCAGCGGCGAGGCTAGCGTTGTTCTCGGGCAGCGGGTCACCGCCGAGACGGGCAGCAACGGTGATGTTGCGGCTCAGCTTGGAGAAGAGGGCGGAACGCTTGGCGTCCTGCGCGCCCTTACGATGCTTGGTTGTGGCCCACTTAGAGTGTCCGGACATACGTGTCTCCTATCGGTTTCGACCTAAAGCCCAGCGCAGATGCTCGGGCAATATAAACAAACGTCGTTATGATATACCTACTGGCCTGCGAGATAAACCCCAAAATGAAGGCGACGTGATGATGCAACCCCTTGGTGCAAAGTAACCTGCCCCCTTTGCACCAAACTTAGGACCAGAGGAGGTCGCTGCGGGTGATGGTGGCGCCGATGGCAAAGGGCATGCAGGCGATGACCGGGTACAGGTAGCGCATGTAGGTCGAGCCGTTGCAGGGACCGATCAGGCACACGGCGAGCACGCCCAAAAGCGGCACCCAAATGGCCAGCCCGCGCCACGAATGACGACGTAGCAGATAGGCCACCACGGCGATCATGATCCACACATAGGTGGCCGAGCTCATGGCGAGCGAGATAAACGGGATGCGCTGCACCGCCACGCGATACAGGTTGATCAGGTGGTCGCACCAGCGCACAACCTTGCTATCGACCGGATGGAAGTCGAAGTACTTGAGGTTATCGGGCTTTGCCATGATCTCGGCACTGCGCGCCGTGCTGTAGACCCACGCATCGCGAGCGCTCGGATAAAAGTAGCCGTAGTAGTTATTGATGAGCGCCGAGATATAGCACTCGGGATCCTTTTTGAACATCTGGACCCACACCTCAAAATAGGCCTTGATGTCCTCCTGCGAGGCGTACTCGTTAAAGCAATTTTTGACGGCGTCCGACTTATCCGGGTTGTAGCGGCGGCCCAGATTCTCGTACTTGAGCACACGGTCGATCACGGCACGCTCTTCGTCGGTCACCAAGCCGTCGCAAGGAGCCTCCACGATGGTGCCGTCCTCCTTAACCGTGGGGTTGACGCCCGAGTTGAGGCCGTCGTGCTTTTGGACGAAACGAGCCGTCTGCTGGAACGGAATCGAGAGGATTTCGCGCTTGGAACCAGGCGTGATGTCGTGCTCCGGCATAAAGACCTTGGTGAAGTACATATTAGAGGCAAGGCAGAGTGCAAGCACCGCAAGAACTCCCACCCAGCGGAAACGCGGGATGGCGCCCGAAGGCGCAGCGCCAGCCTGCTTGGCCGCACGGCGAGCCACATGTGCGTCCCATGCGCAAAACGCCGTCGCGATTACGCATGCCGCCAGGGGAAACACCAGGCCGCCGTTGCGCAGAAACGTGGAACCCATGGCGCCCAGAGCGAGCAGCAGCCAATCATGGCGCGCAAAGAGCACGGGCCTCTGTTCGCCCGCACGCTCGGCATTGGCATCGCGACGGGGCAGGCCGCAGGCCACGAGCTTCACGGTCTGCACCAACAGCACCAAAAACGCGTCGGCAAACAGCACATCTTTGGTAAGCAGCGCCGCGTAGTTGGAGAACATGGGCATAAACACAAAGAACAGCAAGATCACGCCGCGGACCGGCAGGCTCACGCCCAGTTTGCGCAGCGACGAGATGGAATAGGCCATGCAGGCGGCCGTAATGACGAACTGAGCGCAGGTGTAGATGGCAAGACCTGTGTTGGCGCTGTTGAACAGTGAAAGCCCCAGCTGGACGCACGAACCGATGATAGCCGTGTGCACCACGGGGTGATGTCCGTTGAGCAACACATTGGGATTGAGCAGA
>CAJMNP010000190.1 GCA_905214895.1 uncultured bacterium
GTGTGGCGCGCGTGCTCGATGCGCTCGAGGCTCAGCACCCCGGCGCGCAGCTGCTTGCGAACGACCCGTGGTCGATCTACTATCTGACCGGCTTTTATGCCGATATGTTCGAGCGTTTTTGCGGCGTGCTGCTCGCGCGCGATGTCGAGCCCGTGATCTTGGTCAACGCGCTGCATCAGCTGCCCGAGTATGACAATGCCCGCGTCGCGTATCACACCGATACCGACGTCGTGACCGACGCCATCGCACGCGAAGTCAATCCGACCAAGCCGCTCGGCATCGATACCGTTATGCGCTCCGGCTTTTTGATGCCCCTTATGGATCGTCACGCCGCAAGCGAATTCTTCCTGGGCGACTTTGCCGTCACCGCTGCACGCGCCCACAAGGACGAAGCCGAGCAGGAGCTCATGCGCGCGTCCTCGGCCGCAAACGACGCTGTGATGGCCGACGCCATCAAGCTCGTCCACGAGGGCGTGACGGAGCGCGAAATTGCCGACCAGATGCTGAATCTATATCGCAAGCACGACTGCGAGGGCTTTAGCTTTCCGCCCATCGTGAGCTTTGGCGCCAACGCCGGAGACCCGCATCACGAGCCCGACGGCACCGTACTCAAGCGCGGCGACGTGGTGCTGTTCGACATTGGCGGACGTCGCCGCAACTACTGCTCGGACATGACACGCACATTCTTTTGGGGCGAGCCGGACGAGGAAACGGAACGCATCTACGACATCGTGCGCCGCGCCAACGAGGCCGCCGAGGCGCTCATCGCACCGGGTGTGCGCATGTGCGACCTGGACCGCGCCGCACGCGACGTGATTGAGGATGCGGGCTACGGACAGTACTTTACGCATCGCCTGGGACACTCGATCGGCCTGCAGGACCACGAGCCGGGTGATGTTTCGCTCGTCAACGAGCAGGTCGTAGAGCCGGGCATGACGTTCTCCATCGAACCGGGCATCTACCTCCCCGGCCACACCGGCGTCCGCATCGAAGACCTGGTCCTGGTTACCGAGTCCGGCGTCGAGATTCTCAACGCCTACCCCCACGACCCAGTCCGTCTCGACTAGCCTGGTCCCCAAGCCTCCAAACTAAGTTGCGGTGGAATAGTTCCTGGATGGGCTGCTAGAACCCAAAAACAGGAACTATTTCACCGCAACTGATGAGGGGGGATGGGTTAGCGCATCAAGCCTGCCACTTCGCCGGCTAGGGTGATGGTGCCGGCTGCTACGAAGGGCTCGCCAGCGGCATCGAGGGCCGCGAGGGCCTCGGACACGCTGGAGTACACACCCGCGAGCTTTTCTGCGTCCACCAGGGTAGCGAGCTCCTCTGCCGGTAGGGCGCGATCGGAATCGGTCTGCGTCACGGCCACGCGTGGGAAGGCCGGAATCAGCACATCGACGATACCCGCCACATCCTTGTCGGCCAGCGCGGCACACAGCAGCGTGGGGCGATTCTCCACGCACGGGTCGATCTCGTCCAGCGCGCTCACAAAGTTCTCGCAGCTCTGAGGGTTATGGCAGGCATCGATCAGTTTGAGCGGGTCGGTTCCCAGCACATCAAAGCGGCCCGGCGTGGGGCAGCCCATAAGCGAAGCGTCGAGCGCCTCATGGTCGAGCTCGCGACCCAGATACCCTTCGCAGAGCATAATCGCGCACGCGGCATTCTGCGGCTGATACGCCGGCTTGACCATACTCGACGTATAAATCGCACGCGGCGTGGTGCAGCTGAACTCAACCGTGTCGCCCACATGCGCCGGCACCTTAGTCGTAACATGGCTCACCACGAGCGGCACAACGCCGCACTCACGGCAACGGGCATCCATCACGCGCTGAACGCTCGACTCGTGCGTGCCCTCGCCCAAAACAACCAAGCGCCCGGGTTTGATAACCGCAGCCTTCTCCCCCGCAATGGCCTCGAGCGTGTCACCCAAAATGCGTGTATGGTCGAGGCCGATACCCGTAATGGCAACGGCGACGGGATCGGTCGCACTCGTGGCGTCCCAACGGCCGCCCATGCCAACCTCAAGCACAGCAACATCTACCGCGGCCTCGGCAAACACCACCAGTGCAGCAGCCGTCAGCAGGTCAAACGGCGTGATGGTATAGGCGCGCTCCCCCGCCGCCACACGACGAGCATTCACGCGATGCCCCGCCTCGACGGCGGCAGAAACGCCGCGGGCAAACGCCTCATCGCTCACGACGCGGCCATCGACCTCCATACGCTCGGGATAGCGCACAAGCTGCGGCGACGTATACAGCGCGGTCTTTAGCCCCTCGCCACGAAGGATGGCAGCCGAAAAACGCGTGGTCGAAGTCTTGCCATTGGTGCCGGCAACCTGAATGCAATCGAAATACTCGTCCGGACGTCCCAGCTCATCGAGCATATCGACAACCGTCTCAAGCAGAGGCCCAGCATCCCCAGAAATCCGCCCCGTATCAGCAGCCAGCCCAACAGCCTCATCAA
>CAJMNP010000191.1 GCA_905214895.1 uncultured bacterium
AGGAAAGCACTTAATGTGCTTTCCGTCTTGCGCAGGACTGTAGAGCAGCAAACTTCATGCCCTCCGGTCCGCCCCGGGAGCCACCGCTAAGTTATCCCCCGGCATTCAGAAAATCTAAGTGCCAAAAAATAAGATTTTTTGACTCCGTGTTGTATAACCCGCCATTCGTGGGTACCATTCAACGCGTACGCAAACAAAAAGGGTTAACCCGCGCGGCATGACCGCGCGGCCCAAAAAGGAGGAAACAAGCATGTCGTCTTTGAAGCCGCTTGCAGATCGCGTCCTGGTCAAGCCCGACGAGGCCGAGCAGAAGACCGCTTCTGGTCTGTACATCGCCAGCAACGCTCAGGAGAAGCCGCAGCGCGGCACCATCGTTGCCGTTGGCGCCGGTAAGGTCAACGACAAGGGCGAGCGCATCCCCATGGACGTTCAGGTCGGCGACGTTGTCATCTACGGTAAGTTCGGTGGCAACGAGGTCAAGGTCGACGGCGAGAAGTATCTGCTGATGCGCGCCGACGACATCTACGCCGTCGTCGAGGCCTAGTCTCGTCAGAATCTCTGATTCGTCTTTGAACGCGTCCGCCGTATAAGACTCGGAAACGGCGACGCGAGTCACATTTCTTTTGGAGGATTACCTACCATGGCAAAGAACATTACGTTCAACACCGATGCCCGCGCCAAGCTCGCAAAGGGCGTCAACACTCTGGCCGACGCCGTTACCGTCACCATGGGCCCCAAGGGCCGTTACGTCGCTCTGCAGCGCACGTTCGGTGCCCCGACCATCACCAACGACGGCGTTTCCGTCGCTAAGGAGATCGAGCTCGAGGACAACATCGAGAACATGGGCGCTCAGCTGGTGAAGGAGGTCGCCACCAAGACCAACGACACCGTGGGTGACGGCACCACCACCGCAACCCTGCTCGCTCAGGCTATCGTCAACGACGGTCTGCGCAACGTCGCCGCCGGCGCCAACCCGCTGGCCATCCGTCGCGGCATCGACAAGGCTGTAAATGCCGCCGTCGCCGAGATGAAGAAGCAGGCCAAGCCGGTCGAGACCAAGGAGCAGATTGCTTCCGTCGGCACCATCTCCGCTGGTGACCCCGAGGTTGGCGAGAAGATCGCCGAGGCCATGGAAGTCGTGGGTAAGGACGGCGTCATCACCGTCGAGGATTCCCAGACGTTCGACATTACCATCGACACCGTCGAGGGCATGCAGTTCGACAAGGGCTATGTCTCCGCTTACTTCGTCACGGACAACGACCGCATGGAGGCCGTGATGAAGGACCCGTACATCCTCATCACCGACCAGAAGATCTCCAGCGTTCAGGACATCATGCCTGTTCTCGAGGCTGTCCAGCGCGCCGGCCGTGGCCTGCTCATCATCGCTGAGGACATCGACGGCGAGGCTCTGCCGACCCTGGTCCTCAACAAGATCCGTGGCGCTCTCAACGTCTGCGCCGTCAAGGCCCCGGGCTACGGCGATCGCCGCAAGCGCATCCTCGAGGACATCGCCGTCCTCACCGGTGGCCAGGCCGCTCTGGACGAGCTGGGCGTGAAGGTCGCTGACATCACCGCCGATATGCTCGGTACTGCTAAGTCCGTCACCATCTCCAAGGACAACACCGTCGTCGTCGGCGGCGCTGGCTCCAAGGAGGCCATCGACGCCCGCATCGCTCAGATCAAGGGCGAGATGGAGAACACCACCTCTGACTTCGACCGTGAGAAGCTCCAGGAGCGCCTGGCAAAGCTCTCCGGTGGCGTTGCCGTCATCAAGGTCGGCGCTGCTACCGAGTCCGAGCTCAAGGAGATCAAGCACCGCGTCGAGGATGCCCTGCAGGCTACCCGCGCTGCTGTCGAGGAGGGCATTGTCGCCGGCGGCGGCGTCGCCTTCATGGACGCTGCTCCTGCGCTCGATGCTGTCGAGATCGACGACCCCGAGGAGAAGATCGGCGTCGACATCGTCAAGAAGGCTCTGACCGCTCCGGTCGCCACCATCGCCAAGAACGCTGGCTTTGAGGGCGCTGTCGTGGTCGACAAGGTTGCCGAGCTGCCCGCCGGCCAGGGTCTCAACTCTGCCAACGGCGAGTGGGGCGACATGATCGAGATGGGCGTCCTCGACCCCGTCAAGGTCAGCCGCGTCACCCTGCAGAACGCTGCTTCTGTCGCCAGCCTGATCCTCATCACCGAGGCCACCGTCTCCGATGTGCCCAAGAACACTCAGCTTGAGGACGCTATCGCTGCTGCCACCGCTGGTCAGCAGGGCGGCGGTATGTACTAAGGCCGACAAGGTCTAGAACTCCCACCGGGAATCCGGGGGCGTGACGGGGGTTTCTCTCCGGAACGTCCTCGGACATGCAAAGAGGCTCCGCATCGCGCTTCGCGCTGCGGAGCCTCTTTGCGTCCTGCGGAAAGTTTTGGAAAGTAAC
>CAJMNP010000192.1 GCA_905214895.1 uncultured bacterium
CGGTGGTGTCGAACGCCGGGGTGAAGCTCTCGTCTACCGCTCCGCCTTCTTGCCAGAACATCGTCGTAAAGCCCAGGTCGTCGGCATGATCGAGCACCTGCTCGTACTCCTCGCGCGTCACGGCGCGTGCCAACTCGCCGCCTTGCTCACGCATGAGCGCATTGGGGGTGTACTGGTTCATGACCGAAATCGGCACGTCGCCCACCGTCTGCCACACCAGGTCCAGCACGCGGCACGAATCGTCCGCATGACCCGGCAGCACCAGGTGACGCACGATGATGCCGCGCTTCATGAGTCCCTCGTCGTCTACCAGCTCTCCCCCGCGGCGCTTAATCTCGCGCGCCATCTGTGCCAGGCCCGACACGGCCACGCGCGGGTAATCCTTAATATGAGAAAGCGACTGCGCAAGCCCGGCATCGGCATATTTAAAGTCGGTAAGCCACACGTCGACCAGATCGCCGAGCGCAGCCACGGCACTCGCCCGCTCATAGCCACTCGTGTTGTAGACGATCGGGATGTCCAGCCCGCGCTCCCGCGCTGCGGCAATCGCGGCCGGCAGCAGGTGAGCATAATGCGTCGCAGTCACCAGGTTGATGTTGTTAGCGCCCTGGTCCTGCAGCTCCAGCATAATCTCGACCAAGCGCTCGGGCGAAATCTCAAGCCCAAAATTGCCCGTCGAGATCTCGTGGTTTTGGCAGTAGACGCATTTGAGCGAACAGCCGCTAAAGAAGATCGTGCCCGAGCCGGCCTCGCCCGAAATGGGCGGCTCCTCCCACATATGGAGCGCCGCGCGGGCGACCTTAAGCGTGCCGTCGGCGCCGCACACGCCACGCGCGCCCTCGTCGCGTGCCGCGCCGCAACGACGTGGACACAAATGGCAGGCGGGCGAAAAAAGTTCGGTCAACGACGTCGGCATAAAATCATGCTCCAAAACAACGATTCAGCAGCTCAAACGTAAGGGCCCGGACCGCACGGACGGCTCCAAGCCCAAGGCGCCGTAATCGTCCGACACGAATTTTGTAATGTCAAGACTGGAATCAACAAAGTGCCGCTTTATGATGTAGGTATTCCGCCCCCCGCGGAGCAACTGGGTGAACCGTCGCGTTTATTTAGGGAGCCCACACAGTCGTACTTAGTACAGGTATCCTTCGTTGTTAAGGACGCTGGAACAGTCGATGAGGGCACCCACCTGTTTTAGGTGGGTTCATTTTCGTAACGTGGGGGGTGGTTTTCTTTTGCCGATATTGCCAAAAATTGCCATCACAGATCCCGTATGACACTCAACGGCACTCGGCAGAACCCCCGCCAACATCCCAATATCTGGTAAGCGCGTGATAATCGCACGGCGCAAACCCCCGCACCCCCTCGGTCGAGTATCATGGGTCAGCTATGCCCTTTTGCGCGTAGCGCCCTTTGACCTTTTCCTTCGACGCTTGGCGGTTTTTTGATTCATGGCTTCATCCACGAGCTTCATACCGTACTTATGCGTGGCGGCCGCTGCCTTTATCACAACCTTTCTCACGGTACCCCTGGTCAAGCGCCTGGCAATCAAGCTCGACGCCGTCGACTATCCCTCCAAGCGCCGTATCAACACTAAGCCCATCCCACGCATGGGCGGCACCGCGGTCTTTTTGGGCCTCGTCGTCGCCTGTATTGTGCAGATCCTGGGCACCTGGTACCTGGGGTGGCCGCCCGTTTTGGTACCGCACCCGCGCCTTCACATCAGCTACCCCGTGCTGGCACTCTCCTTTACCGTGATCTTTGCGACCGGCACGATCGATGATGTCTTCCAGCTCAAGCCCAAGCAAAAGCTGGCCGGCCAGGTGCTCGCCGCGCTCATCGCCTGCATCGGCGGCTTAAAAATCGGCGTCATCATCAACCCGTTTGCTCCCGGCGAGATCATGCTTGGCTGGCTCGCCTACCCCATCACCGTGATCTACCTAGTGGCGTTCACCAACATCATCAACCTCATCGACGGCCTCGACGGCCTGGCCACGGGCATTTGTGGCATCGCATCGTTCACCATGTTCACGATGGGCATGCTTTCGGGCCGTATCGACGCCGCCGCGCTCTCCATCGCGCTCTTTGGCTCGTGCGTGGCTTTTCTGCATTACAACTTCAACCCCGCGAGCATCTTCTTGGGCGACTCGGGGTCGCTGCTGCTGGGCTTCGCTTTGGGCTCCATCTCGCTGCTCAACGTGAGCCGCACCGCCGCGCTCACCTCGCTCATCATCCCGCTCATCGTGGCAGGCGTGCCCATCATAGACACGTTCAGCGCCATCGTGCGTCGCAAGCGCGCCCACATTAGCATCGGACAGGCCGACAAGGGCCACATCCACCACCGCCTGATCCAAGAGGGCTACAACCAAA
>CAJMNP010000193.1 GCA_905214895.1 uncultured bacterium
TTAAGGTTATCGATGTCGATAAACGCCATGGTCACGGGCAGTTCCTGCTCCCAGATTTCCTCTAGGGAACGGGCAAAGCCGCCGCGGTTGCCAAGCCCGGTGAGCTCGTCGGTAAGGGCAGTCCTGATCAGATCCTCCTGACGCTCGAGAAGGTCACGGATGGTCTTTTCGAGCGTCTCGGTGTAATTGCTGTCGGTATCCATGCTGTAAGCGGCTTTCTGAGGTCGGGGTGTATTGCGTCGGGCGAGCTCGTTGTACACACGCGTTGCTGCTCAACGCTTTGCGTGTATCCAGGCCCCCGCCTTGCTGCGTCGCTGGTTTAATATGTCGGTCCGTGTTCGCTGCTGATAACTATTGAGTAGTATAAACAACAATAGAGGATTGTATATGGGTGCCCCTGCCGCGGGCGGCTATTATTCGTCAATCGGTAGCGTGGCGATGCGATGCTCGATATAAATGCGACTGAGTCGGTATATGTTGATGGGTATACTTGTTCCGGTTTAAAACGCAGGAACGGAGATGGTTGCATGGCACAGCCAGATACGACGCGCACGGTGGGGCTTGCGCTCGAGGGAGGCGGCTACCGCGGTATGTATACGGCGGGCGTGCTCGACGTATGGATGGAGCATGGCTTAACCTGCGACCATATGGTGGGTGTCTCGGCGGGCGCGGCGTTTGGCTACAACTATAAATCGCGCCAGATCGGCCGCGCCATTCGCTACAACAAGGCCTATTGTGCCGACAAGCGCTATGCAAGCGTGACCAGCTGGCTGCGAACCGGCGATATGTTCAATGCCGAGTTTGCCTATCACGAGGTGCCCATCGAGCGCGATCCCATCGATCTGGAGGCATATCGCGCCTGCCCCATGCGGTTTACGTGCGTATGTACCGATCTTAAGACGGGGCAGGCCGTCTACCATGACCTGCCCTATGGCGACGAGCGCGATATCGAGTGGATTCGGGCGTCGTCGGCGATTCCCGTGGCGACGCGTCCTGTTGCCATCGAGGGTCGTAAGTACTTGGATGGCGGTGTTGCCGATTCCATTCCCAGCGCTTGGCTGTTTGAGCAAGGCTATGACCGCAACGTGGTGGTGCTAACGCAGCCGGCGGGCTTTGTGAAGCAGCCCAACAGCGTGATGCCCATGCTACGGCGCGTGTTCCGTCACTACCCGGAGTTTGTTGCGGCACTTGAGCGTCGGCATGAGGTCTACAACGCCACGCTCGATGATCTGGCGCGCCGCGAGGCCTCTGGCGAGATCTTTGTGGTGCGGCCGAGCGAATCGGTGAAGGTGCCGTCGCTGTGCCGCGAGCCTGATGAGCTCGAGCGCATCTATCAGATCGGCCGTCGCGATGCGGAGGCGACGTTGCCCGCGCTGGAAGCGTATCTGGCGGGGTAGGGCGGCGGCGGAAAGCGCATCCCAGAATGGGCGTTTGGAATGGGATGCAGTTTCCGCGAGAGGCCCGTGGCGGAAAGTTCATCCCGGAATATGCGTTCAGACTGGGACGCAGTTTCCCGCTGGCTCTCTATACGGAAAGCGCATCCCGGAATGGAGGTCCAAACTGGGATGCGCTTTCCATTGCTGAAGATATGAGGCTGCGAATCAGCTGCTCGGCCTATACCTATGCCTGCTGCCAGGTATCGACAAGCTCCTTGGCGGCGGCGTAGGGGTCGTCGGCACTGCAGACGGCGCTCACCACAAAGAAGCCATCGACGCCGGTAGTCTTGAGCTGCGGCAGGTCGGCCGTTTTGACGCCACCGCCCACCACGATGGGCACGGGGCTTGCCGCATGGAGGGCAGCCAGGTCCTCAAAGCTCTTGGTGATGATGGAGCCGTCGGCCGCACGTCCGCAGTCGCGCTTGGTTTCGGTCTCGTGGAGCGGGCCGATGCCCAGGTAATCGACCAGGCTCATGTCGGCGGTCTTGACGTACTCGAGCATCTCCTCGCAGCGGGCCGAAAGACCCACGATGGCGTCGGGCCCCAGGAGCTTGCGGCAGACCTCCACGGGGATATCGCTCTGGCCCACGTGCACGCCGTCGACGGCAATACCCTGCTCGCGTGCGGCAAGTACGCAGTCAAGGCGGTCGTCGATCAGCAGCGCGACCTGCCCGGTTTTGCCGGCCTGAGCGATGGCCTGCGCGGCATCGCCCGTCAGTGCGATGATCTCGCGGGCGCTTGCCACCTTGGAGCGCACCTGAATGCAGGTAAAGCCTGCGTCGAGTGCCTGGGCCACCACATCGCCCACGGGGCGTCCGAGCGTGTTTTCGGGGCCGAGTACCAGATAAGCCGAGATATCAAGGTTGTCGCGGATGCTCATCGTGCTTCCTCCTGCTTTTTGAT
>CAJMNP010000194.1 GCA_905214895.1 uncultured bacterium
CGCGTTCGCTTGCAAATAATACGCGGTCTGCGTCTAAGGTCTACGCCGTCGATCCCGCGATGTTCGGAGCGTTCTCCCCCGCATCGGCATTGGACCAGGGCCAGAGGCTCGAGACCGCAGTGTTCAATGCGCTAAGAAGAAGGACTCCCGCGGTGAGGACCGGCTCGGTCTGCCGCCTGCTGATCAAAGAGAAGAGCAAAAGCCATGAGGTGGACTTTGTGGCTGGGGACGCACTTCTCATGCGGGCTTATAGCCTGATTCAGGTGAGTGTGGATATGGCAAGTGAGAAAACGCGCGAGCGCGAAATTGCCGCGCTTGATGCCTCGATGGCCAAGTTCGATCTTGGCGAGTCGGCAATCGTTACCATGGATGAGCAGGCCGATATTCCATGCGAGCACGGTGCGGTACACGTTGTGCCCGCATGGAAGTGGCTCCTTGCCTAATCATCTACGGATCTGTGGGGCCAGGACCTCCTGGCCCCTTTATCACGGTTGGGGAGCACCATGATGCGCCCGGCTAGTCTTGGGCTTTGATGCTCGGCATCAGAATCTGGGCGAGGTAGTCGCATTCGAGCTTGGTGGCGGCGTCGGCCTTGCCGTCTTTGCCGACCAGCACGTTCTTGATCTGGCTATAGGTGTAGCGGTTGCCGGTCGTGAGCTCGACAAGCTCAATGGCCGTGTCCATGGGGTAGGTCGACACGGGGTCTTGCGTGCGCCCGTTGATGGTCTGGGGCACCACGTACGGATAGACGGGGCCGCTGGCGTAGACGGTGTAGCCGTTGCCGAGGTTTGCCGCACCCAAAACCGCATCGCCCTCATCGGGCGTAAAGCTCTCGCCGTCGCGCACCGTGACAAGCGTCACAAGCGGCGTGTTCGTGTCACCGGCAAGATGGATGCATAGCGTGCTGCCATTTTGCCAAGTCTCGACCTTGCCGTACCACTCGACGGGGATATCGAGCTGGTAGAGGTCGGTTGCCTTGTGACGGGCGTCGGCATCACGGGCCGCCTGTGCCTTTTGCGCGCTCACGGCATTGACGGCGGCGTCGCGCCGCGCGGTTGCCGCCTGCTGGAGCACCTTGGCGGTAGCGGCGGAGCTCGCGCCTCCCTCCTCGGCATATTTGGCGGCGGCATCGATCTGGTCGTCGGTTACCGTGTCGGCCGAAGGCACCTTGAGCTTAAAGGCGGCCTGGCTGCTTAGGTCCTGTCCGTCGCTCTTGATCGTGACCTGCGCCTTGGTGGTCGGCACGGTATAGACGGTGCCGTCGGATGCGATGGGGGAAGCGGCAATGGAGAGCGTGTAGTCACCGGGTAGCAGTTTGATGCCACGGCCGTGCTCGTCAACATAGAGCGTTTCGCTCACAGAGGAGCCGTCAGAATCCTGGCCGCTCACCTGTACGGGAATCTTGGAGCCGGTGGAACAGTCGAGGCCCGCGGCATGTACGCCAATCTGCACCGACATCATCGTGTGGGCATTGGCGGCGGCGATGGCAGCCTGCTCTTGCCGGTATCCGTTCCAGGCTGCGTAGCCTGCGCCGCCGGCGACGAGCGCGACGGCCACAGCGCCGGCGACCATTAGATTGCGGCGCTTGGGCGACATCTTGCGATGGCGGACCTCGGCCTCATGTGCCGAAGGAACGGACGGTAGGGGAATATCGCCCATGGCGATGGTCTCGTCCACGGCAGGCGCGGAGCCTAAGCCAGGGAGCTCGCGGGTCAGCGAATCTTCGGCCGGCAAGCTGTCGAGCAAGATGGTTTCCTCGCTCGTGTCGGATTCGGGCTGGTCGTCGGCCTCGCATTCGGATTCCTCGTGCCCAGCCTCATCTTCGGTGGGCGCGGCGCCATCGTCTTTTGCATCCTGATCATCGGGCTGCGCCTCGATTTCCGGCTCATCCTGCACATCAACGCTCGAATCGTCAAACGCAATCTCGGCCAGCGCGATCTGGTCTAGGCTCTCCAGGGCCTCGGCACACGCTTCTGCATCTTGGGCCGCATCCTCTTGGCCCGTCGTCTCATCTTTCATATATCCCCCAAGCTCGATATCGGGACAACACTGTACCCAAAAACGGGGCTCCATAGAGCCGCCGCATGATTTGAAATCCGATTTTATATATGCGCGTGTTTTTGAATAGATGAATAGAGGCGCAACGACAAAAAGCCCCCGGAAAGCGAGCGAAACGCTTTTCGGGGGCTCTGCGAGACATTGGATTGAAAGGCCTGGTGAGCGGGCCTATGCCCAAGTGCCAACAGCGGCCAACATGTTACTCGGCGTGCGCGTAGTCAACCTTGGCGCGGCGAGCGGTAGCCTTCTCCCAATCGCTGGTGCCCTCAAAGA
>CAJMNP010000195.1 GCA_905214895.1 uncultured bacterium
AGGAGCCGTCATGAAGCCACGTAACATTGCCATCGCCTGCGGTGTCGCGGGAGTCGCCGTCGGCCTTGCCGCTGCCACCGGCATCGTTTATCACAAGCAAATCAAGTCCGCCGCGTCACTCAAACGCTTGACCGGCTACGCGGATGGCTATGACCTGTACGCAATCGACATTGCCTACGACTACGATCTTGATCGCATCATCGCCACTGGCGTGCGCGACGATCAGGCCTACATCGATGCCGTGGTGGCACAGGTGCTGCCCGGTGTGCCGGCACATGTCCAGGCGCCCCAGTTTGCCTGCAGCGCTTTTGTCGCCGTAGATGCCGAAGGCCGCGTGCGCACCGGTCGCAATTACGACTTTAAGGACGACACCTCAGCGCTGCTGGTGCGCAATCACCCACGCGGCGGCTATGCCTCCATCGGGTTTGCCGCCCTTAACAACCTGGGCGATAACACTCCGCTTGACTCCGTCGCCGGACGCGCTGCGGCGTTGATGGGCCCGTTTGCCCAGCTCGACGGCGTCAACGAATGCGGCGTGTCCATTGCCGTACTCACCCTGGATTCCAAACCCTGTGACCAGGACACGCAGCGCCCCGTCATCAACACTTCGCTCGCCATCCGCCTGGTGCTCGACCGCGCGGCCACCACGCAGGAGGCCGTCGACCTGCTTTCCGCCTACGACATGCACGCCATGGCAGGACGCGATTACCACTTCTTTATCAACGACGCCGCCGGTGACGCGCGGGTGGTGGAGTGGGATCCGCGCGATCCCGAC
The DNA here is from genome assembly GCA_905214895.1 of uncultured bacterium. The sequence goes on from CAJMNP010000195.1 coordinate 776, forward strand.
CGTGCATGCAAGGCGACGCCCGTACGCCAGGTCACGAACTTCTACGTCTGCTATGGTGACGAGGTGCTCCCCAACCAAAAGAATGGCGAGCTGGGCCATGGTAAAGAGCGCGCCGTCGCAATCGCCGCTGTCCTCGACGCCCATGCCGGCGCCCAAGACGAGGCAGTCGCTTGGAAGGCCCTTCGCGCTGCGGCGCAAGAGCCCAATCCGGAAGACATCACCAGCAATACGCAATGGTCGGTCGTCTTTGACAATACCGAGCCCGCTGCCGCCATCACGCTGCGCCGCCACTGGGGCAACGTCGATGCCTTCGCGCTGTAAGGAGCCAGGCCCGTCGACCTTACGTTCCCTGGCGTTGCTTACATTTCCATACGCTTGAGCTAACACGTTTTACCCCCGTATCAACAGTGTGCGGGGGTAAACTTATGCGCATGTTATAACTTGCCCGGAAGGATTCATCATGCTCAGGATCGGTCTTCTTACCAGTGGCGGCGACTGCCAGGCGCTCAACGCCACCATGCGCGGCATCGTCAAAACGCTTATGACCAATAGCGAAGAACCTATCGAGATCTACGGTTTTGAGGACGGCTACCAGGGCCTTATCTACAGCAGGTTCCGCGTCATGACGCCCGCCGATTTTAGCGGTATCCTCACCCGCGGCGGCACCATCCTGGGCACGAGCCGTACGCCGTTCAAGCGCCTGGATACTCCCGAGGCCGACGGCATCGAGAAGGTGCCCGCGATGGTCCACACCTATCACAAGTTGCAGCTCGACTGCCTGTTTATGCTGGGCGGCAACGGCTCCACCAAGACCGCCAACCGCCTGCGCGAAGAGGGCCTCAACGTTATCGCCCTGCCCAAGACCATCGACAACGACACCTGGGGCACCGAGTTGACGTTTGGCTTTACGAGCGCCATCGACGTCGCCACCAAGTGCATCGACGACATCCACACCACTGCTTCGAGCCACGGTCGCGTGTTCGTCATCGAGATCATGGGCCACAAGGTTGGCTGGATCCCGCTGTACGCCGGCGTCGCGGGCGGCGCGGACGTCATCCTGATTCCCGAGATTCCCTACGACATGGACAACGTCATCAAGACCATCGAACATCGCATGGAGACCGGCAGCCGCTTTACCATCGTGGCCGTCGCCGAGGGCGCTATCTCCAAGGAGGACGCGGCGCTGTCCAAGAAGGAGTACAAGAAGAAACTCGCCGAGCGCACGAGCCCGTCGATCGTCTACGACATCGCCAAGGAGATCGAGGCCAAAACTGGTCGCGAGACCCGCGTCGCCATCCCCGGCCACACGCAGCGCGGCGGTCAGCCCGACGCCCAGGACCGCATCTTTGCGACCCAGTGCGGCGTTGAGGCAGCGCTCGGCTGCCTGCGCGGCGAGTTTGGCTACATGATTGCCCTGCGCGACGGCAAGATGTGCCATATGCCGCTCGAGGAGGTCGCCGGCAAGCTCAAGTATGTCGATCCCCAGAGCGATCTGGTGCGCGAGGCCAAGGCGTTGGGCATCAGCTTCGGCGACGAATAGCCTCGGCCGAAA
>CAJMNP010000196.1 GCA_905214895.1 uncultured bacterium
ACGCCGTTAACGGTAAAAGTGAATTCCTGTGCCATGGTGATTCCCTTCTACACGCCGGCGGCGATGCCGGTGCGGTCGTGGATGGCGCCATGCGGGCAGACGACGGCGCACATGCCGCACGACAGGCAGTCCGCACCGTCGATGTGGGCGCAGTTGTCCTCGATGCGGATAGCGCCGGCAGGGCACTTTTTGGCGCACATGCCGCAACCGATGCAGCTCGTGTCGCAGATCTTGCGCGCAATGGCGCCCTTATCGGTGTTGTTGCAGCGCACCAGAATGTTCTGATAGCCGGGAACAAAGGCAATCACGCGCTGCGGGCACGCCATGCCGCACAGGCCACAGCCCGTGCACTTGGAGCGATCCACGCGGGCGATGCCATCGGCCAACGCAATGGCGCCGTGAGGGCAGGCCGTGACGCAGGCGCCACAGCCAATGCAGCCTTCGCTGCAGCGGGCGTCGCCGCCTGCGGAGGCGCAACCGCTTCCGCAGGCAACGTAGGCCACGTTATGTTGAATGGATTTGGCCATAAGAGACTCGCCTATTTCTTAAGAAGGTACGAATAGTTGTCGCGCACGGCCTTGATGGTCAGGCGGACGGCCTCGGGAAGGCCGGTGTTGACGGCATCGACCGAGACGGTGCGGACCGTATCGGCGACGCGGACCTTAAAGTGATCCTCGTCCACGGCCAGGAAGCCCTCGTTCTCGGAGTTCTCCATGTCCTGCTCGCTCCAGAACAGGGTGAGCTTGTCCTTGTAGGGACGACCCTCCTGGTAGGGGCAGAACACGGCACAGTTGCCGCACTCGTTGCACATGCCGTCGACATGTACCACCTGATGCTTAGCCAGGCCCGGCACCTTAATGGCAACGTTGGCGCGGTTGGGGCACACGTCGCAGCAGACCTCGCACACCGAACCGCAACCCAGACAGCGGGTCTTGGTGCAGTTGCGCTTGTCGCGGCAGAGCGTACCCTTGCGCCCGTAGCAGGTGTCCTCGCGGCCGGCCTGCTCGTTGCAGTCGGCGTACTTGTTAAAGTCCACGCCGGCAATGGCACGGGCAACCTCGGCGGCGTCGGCGATAGCCTCGACCACGGTGGCCGGACCGCGGCGGCAGTCGCCCGCAGCCCAGACGCCCTCGACGCCGGTGGAGGTGGCGGCAAGGCGACCGCGACGGTCGTGCTCGACGCCCGCGGCATCGTACAGGCTGGCATCGATGCCCTCGCCCACGGCGCAGATCACCGTGGTGGCGGGCAGCTCGACGGTCTCGCCCGTGGCGACGGGACTGCGACGGCCGCTTGCATCCGGCTCGCCAAGCTCCATAACGTCGCAGGTCAGCACGGCGCCGTTGAGCGCCTTGGGCGCCAGCAGCTCGCAGAACTCAACGCCGTCGGCAAGAGCAAGATCGAGCTCTTCCTCGTCGGCGGGCATCTGCTTCTTGGTGCGGCGATACACCAGGCGCGCGTTCTTCACACCAGCCAGGCGCTTGGCCACGCGGGCAGCATCCATGGCGGTGTTGCCGGCGCCGATGACCACGACGTCCTCGCCCAGCTCGAGCTTCTCGCCCTTCTTGGCGGCCTCGAGGAACTCCAGTACGTCGAGCTCGGCGCCCTCGCCCAAGCCTGCAGAGCCGGGCATCCAGGCACCGGTGGCCACGACCACGTCGGTAAAGCCCTGGGCCTTGAGCTCGTCGATGGACTCCACGCGGGCGTTGAGCTGAACCTTGGCACCAAAGGCCAGGCAGAGCTCGGCATCGTGGGAGATATCGTCGCTGGCGATACGGAACTCGGGGATCACGTGACGGACCACGCCGCCGAGCGAATCGCGGGCCTCGAAGATGGTGACGGGCACGCCGGCACGCGTCAGGAAGAACGCCGTCGCCAGGCCGGCCGGGCCGCCGCCGATAACGGCAACGTTGCGCTCACCGTCGTTTGCGATGGCCTGGGCGCGCAGCTTGGGCAGCACGGCGGTCATGGCCTCGCGGGCGGCCTTGAGCTTGCTGGCGCGAATCTGGGCGCCCTCGGGCTCGTAAAATGCACGCTCGCAGGCACGGCCGCAGGGATGCGGGCAGATGGTGCCGGTAATGAACGGCAGGGCGTTGCGCTCGATGATGATGTTGAGCGCGTCCTCGTAGCGGCCCTCGTCAACAGCCGCCAGATAGGCGGGAATATCCTGCTGGATGGGGCAGCTCGTGCGGCACGGCGTGGTAAAGCAGTCGGAAAGCGGGCTCTTGCCGGCGACCTTGCGGTCGGGCAGCGGGCGCAGCGGCTTCTTGTAGAGCGGGTTGGTGAGCGAGTCGGTCTGGATCGC
>CAJMNP010000197.1 GCA_905214895.1 uncultured bacterium
TGTCGGGTATGACCCCCACGATAGCGAGCGCGCGCGGCACGCTGGCGCAGCTCGATGCCACGCTCAAGCAGGCAAAGACCACGCTGTCCCAAACCGACGCCTCCCTTGCCAAGGTTCAGGACAAGCTCGCGACCGCCGCCAATGACATTGCGGCGTTGCAGACCTCTGAGTCTATGGGCGACCTGGCAGACCTGATGGACGTCGACGTCAATGACGTGGCAGATTTCATGGCATCTCCGGTTGAGCTGACGTCCAAGTCGATCTATCCGGTCAAGAGCTTTGGCTCGGGCATTGCCCCGTTCTATACCAACCTGGCGCTTTGGGTGGGCGGCTACGTGCTCATCGCCATCTACAAACTCGAGGTCGACCGCGAGGGCATCGGTAGCTTTACGGCGCGTCAGGGCTACTTTGGCCGTTGGCTGCTGCTGGTGATCCTGGGCGCGTTCCAGGCCATTATCGTTACGGTGGGCGACCTGGTTATTGGCGTTCAGTGCGTCAATCCGCTGCTCTTTGTGCTGGGCGGCATCGCTATCTCGTTCGCCTACGTCAACATCATCTACGCGCTGTCCACCACCTTTAAGCATATCGGTAAAGCCATTGGCGTCATCCTCGTCATTGTGCAGATCCCCGGCTCGTCGGGCATGTATCCCATCGAGATGATGCCCGGCTTCTTCCAATGGCTGCATCCGCTGCTGCCCTTCACCTATGGCATCAACCTGCTGCGCGAGACCGTCGGTGGCATGTATTCGTTCAACTATCTGTTCAACCTGTGCATCCTGGGCGTGTTCCTTATCATCGCGCTCTTTATCGGTCTGCAGCTGCGCCCGTTGCTGCTCAACCTCAACCTGCTCTTTGATAAGCAGCTTTCCACGACGGGCCTCATGATCTGCGAGTCCAACGACCTGCCGCGCCAGCGCTATTCGCTGCGCACGGCCATGCGCGTCATGCTCGATTCGGATTCGTACCGTCGCGAGCTGCTCGATCATGCCGTGGCGTTTGAGCATCGCTACCCGTACTACATCAAGGGCGGTTTTGCCGCCGTGGTAGGCGTGCAGGTTCTGCTCTTTGTGCTCTCGACGGTGCTTGATATCGACAATAACGGCAAGATCATCCTGCTCGTTATCTGGATCATTTCGGTTATCGCCATCTGTGGCTGGCTCATCAACATCGAGTACATCCGTGCGAGCCTCAATACCCAGATGCGTATCTCGGCGCTTTCGGACGAGGATCTTCGCCGCGAGATGCGCGAGCACACGGCTGCCATTCCTGCCGCTCGTCGCATGTTTGGTCTCAACGCCAGCGAGCGGGGCACCAAGGACAGCGAACAGCCCACGAGCCGTCTGCCGCATATCGGTGCGCATCGTAAAGCTCATGATGCCGACGGCGTTGACAACGTAAACGGAAACGACGGGGACACCACCCCGCTCGGCAAGCACTCCAAAGGAGGTGAGGCATAAATGAAAAACATCCTGCACCTGTTTAAGCGCGATGTCCAAAACGTGTCTCGCTCCGTGATCGGCTTGGTTGTCGTGATGGGCCTCATTATCGTGCCGTGTCTGTACGCGTGGTTTAACATCGCCGGCAGCTGGGATCCGTACGGCAACACCGGCAACCTCAAGATCGCCGTGGTCAACACCGATGAGGGTTACGAGAGCGATCTGATTCCCGTCGAGATTAACGTGGGCGAAAACGTGACGTCCGCGTTGCGTGGCAACGAGAACTTCGACTGGGTTGTGCTCAACGACCGCGATAAGGCGATTGAGGGCGTTAAGTCGGGCGCGTACTACGCTGCCGTCGTTATCCCTAAAACGTTTAGCGCCGACATGATGACGCTTTTCTCGACCGAGGTGAAGCACGCCGATATCGAGTTCTATGAGAACCAGAAGGCCAACGCCATCGCACAGATCGTGACCGAGAAGGGCTCGAGTGCCGTCCAGAGCCAGGTCAACGAGACCTTTACCAAGACCATCACGACCATCGGCCTTAAGACCGTGTCCAGCCTGCTCGATTATATGAGCACCGACCAAGTGAGCAACTTTATCGCCAATCTGTCCTCGACGCTGGGCGATTCAATCGAGGACCTGCAGGACATTCAGGCCAGCGCAACGTCACTTGCGGGCATTTTGAGCTCCACGTCCGATTCGCTGACGTCGGCGGGCGGTATGCTCAAGCAGACGGGCACCGTTGATGAGTCGACGAAGCAGCTGATGGAGCACGCCAAGAGCGGCATCAATGATTCCAAGGAAGCGCTCAAGGCCGCCAACGATGCCGTTGACGCGGCGATTGACGGAAGCGC
>CAJMNP010000198.1 GCA_905214895.1 uncultured bacterium
ACGACGGTAACCGAGCTGCAGCCCAGCCTGTCCGATGTCGTGTGCGCAAACAAAAAGCTGCAGATTGGCTTTATCGTTGCACTCGTGGTACTGGCGCTGCTGTCGGGCTTTGTGGCTCGTCCGCATTTTGCCGATACCAAAACATGGGACTCCACCATCGAGGTCATCGATCAAAAGAAAGGCAACGTACTGGCGCTCACGACCTCGTGCGTGGCGCTGTCTGCGGGCATTACCGCGCTGCCGGGTGATACGGGAACGCCGGTTGCCGAGCAGCTCGCGCAGCTTTCGGGTAACTTGGGCATCGTGCTTGCCGTGCTCTACCTCGAGAAATACCTGCTGACCATTTTGTGGTCGGTTGGCCTGGGCATCCTGATCCCGTTTGCGCTGGTACTCTTTGCGGTGTCGCTCGGCATTCACGGGCGCTGGAGCACGAGCGCCGTCCTGCGCCGTGCGGCGACGCGCGTGCTGGTGGTTGCCGTGATCGGCATGGCGCTTGTGCCCGCGAGCGTATGGGTGTCGCAAAAGGTCGATGAGACGTATCAGGTGAGTATCGAGCAGACAGAGCAAAAGGCGACTGAAGCGAGCAAGGCGAGCTCCACAAAGAGCGAGAAGAAATCCGAGACCACGGAAAACAAGAATGTGCTTGAGCAGCTGACCGATGGGGCATCGAGTTTACTCACATCGGTGACCGACAGTGCCAAGTCGATGACCGATAAGGTGGTGCAACAGGTGACCGATCTGATCGAAGGCGTCATCGTGATGATCGTGACCTCGTGCGTTATCCCGTTGCTGGTGCTCGCGGCGTTTCTGTGGCTGGGGCACACGCTGCTGGGGATCGATATTTCTGGCCCGGCGAACTATTTGACGGGCCGTTTTCTGAGGGCTCCGTCCAAACATGCCAAGAAGAGCGGACAGTCTGAGTAGGCGGCAAAGCGATCCTTGGAAGACCAACCGTAAGAAGGGCGGCCGAGACACGTTCTCGGCCGCCCTTTTGTTTGCTGAACACATGGTCGCTACGTCTGCGCCGGGCTCAAACGGTCGCCAATCATCCGTGAACGGTATTTGTTCAAAAAAGAACAAAGATAAACAAATAATGGTTGCAGTCGCTGTTCGAATGTGTTCAAATAAACATGAACAGTGAAGAACCGCACATTCAGATGCCCGGACCTGAACGCGATTCAACACTTCCAAACAGAAACTACGCACCTGCGTATCTCTCAAGGAGGATGTCATGAGGGTTGTAATCGCTTCCGATGCCGACGGTATGTCGATGAAGGAGTCCATCAAGGAGATGCTCATCGCCGACGGTCACGAGGTCGTCGACTATTCCGAGACCCCTGCCGCGGACTTTGTCGATTCCGCGACCGCCGTTGCCAAGGACCTGCTGGAGCACAAGGATTCCCAGGGCTTCGCATTCGATAAGTACGGCGTCGGCTCCTATATGGCCGCCGTCAAGATCAAGGGCATGGTCGTCGCCAACATTTCCGACGAGCGTTCCGCTTACATGACCCGCGAGCACAACGGTTCGCGCATGGTCACCATGGGCCCGGGCGTTGTGGGCACCGAGGTCGCCAAGATGATCGCCCGCGAGTTCCTGCGCGCCCAGTACGCCGGCGGCCGTCACCAGATCCGTGTCGACATGCTCAACAAGATGGCCTAACGAGAGCCACCGAGAACTCGAACTTCTACCTCAACTTGTGAATTCAGACGAAAGGACGTTCTGATGAAGAAGACCATCGCAATCGGTTGCGACCATATCGTTACGGACGAGAAGATCTATCTGGCCGACCGCCTGGAGCAGGCTGGCTACAAGGTGCTCGACTGTGGCACCTACAGCCACACCCGTACGCACTATCCCATCTACGGTAAGGCCGTGGGCGAGGCCGTTGCCAGCGGCAAGGCCGACTTTGGCGTGGCCCTGTGCGGCACCGGCATCGGCATCACCAACGCCGTCAACAAGGTTCCCGGCGCCCGTTGCGCCCTGGTTCGCGACATGACCTCCGCCCTGTATGCCCGTCGCGAGCTCAACGCCAACATCGTGGGCTTTGGCGGCAAGATCACCGGCGAGTTCCTGATGGCCGATATCATGCTTGCCTTCCTGGAGGAGCCCTACGAGAAGACCCCCGAGCACGATGCCCTGATTGCCAAGATCGATGCCTGCAATAAGGCCGACGCTGAGGCTCAGGCTGACCCGCATTTCTTTGACGAGTTCCTCGAGAAGTGGGACCGCGGCGAGTATCACGACTAAGGAGGTTACGCGGTTTT
>CAJMNP010000199.1 GCA_905214895.1 uncultured bacterium
GCCCCATCGGCGCCCTGCTGCGCCCCCTGGGCACCCTCAGCTTTGACGAGGCCTATGACCTCTTTGCCGAGGAGGTGCGCGCCGGCGTCGCCGCGGGTGTGGACCTCTTTATTATCGAAACCATGACCGATCTTGCCGAGATCAAGGCGGCAGTCCTCGCCTGCCGCGAGAATTCCGACCTGCCTGTCTTTGCCACCATGACCTTTGAGGAAGACGGCCGCACCTTCTTGGGCACGAGCCCCGAGGTCGCCGCCATCACCCTCGACGCCATCGGCGCCGACGTCCTGGGCATCAACTGCAGCCAGGGCCCGGCCGAGCTCCGAGGACTCGCCGCACGTATGCTCACCGTTACCGACAAGCCCATCATGGTGCAGGCCAATGCGGGACTGCCCCGCGTGGACGACGACGGCAATACCGTCTTTGACATCCAGGCTCCCGAGTACGCCGAGGCCGTCGCCGGTATGATCGAGGACGGCGTGAGCGTCGTCGGCGGATGCTGCGGTACCACGCCCACGCACATGGCGGCACTTCGCACCCTCATCGACAACCACACACCCAGTCTGCGTCACCGCAAGCCCAGTATGTCGGTCACGAGCGCCCAGACGGTCGTGGACCTCCCCTGCGACGGCCACAAGATCGCCGTCATCGGCGAGCGCATCAACCCCACCGGCAAGAAGCGTCTGCAGCAGGCTCTGCGCGACGGCGACCTGGATTACGTCGTGAGCCAGGGCATCAGCCAGCAGGAGCAGGGCGCCGACATCTTGGATGTCAACGTGGGCCTGCCCGAGATCGACGAGGTCAAGATCATCCAGCAGGCAACCGAACAGCTCCAGGGCTCCACCTTGTTGCCGTTGCAGATCGACTCCACCGACCCCGCAGCCGTCGAGGCTGCCGTGCGCCGCTACGCCGGCAAGCCCATCATCAACTCGGTCAATGGCAAACAGCAGATCATGGACGAGATCTTCCCGCTGGTCGCCCACTATGGCACCAACGTCGTCGGCCTCACGCTCGACGAGGGCGGCATCCCCGATACCGCCGAGGCTCGCTTCGCCATCGCCGAGCGCATCGTGGCCGAAGCCGCCCGCTACGGCATCGGCCCGGACCGCATCCTCATCGACTGCCTAGTCATGACCGCCTCGACCAACCAGCGCCAGGCTGAGCAGATTCTACGTGCTATGTCCATGTGCAAGGAGCGCCTGGGCGCCAAATGCGCACTCGGCGTATCGAACATCAGCTTTGGTCTGCCCGCCCGCCCGCTGCTGGGCTCGGTCTTTTTGGCCGCCGCCTTTGGTGCAGGTCTGGACGCCCCCATCATGAACCCAGGTTCCAAGCGCTTTATGGACACCGTCTACAGCTATCGCGTGCTGAGCGTTGAGGACGAGGGCTCGACCGGATATATCGAGCGCTACGCCGGCTGGACCGATCCGTACAAGATCGCCGCCAACCCGGCGGCCGCCCAGGCCGCATCGACCGACACCGTGCCCGCTGCCGGCACCGCCGGCACCGACGGCAACGACGACCCCATCCGTCACATGGTCGTCTCGGGCCGCAAGGGCGAAATCGCGGCCGAGACCGAACGCCTGCTGGCCGACCACGACGCTATGGACCTCATCAACAACCACTTTATCCCCGCCCTCGATGAGGTCGGAGTCCTCTTTGACCAGGGCAAGTTCTTCTTGCCGCAGCTCATGGCCTCGGCCGAGGCCGCGCGCGTGGGCTTCGATACCATCAAACGCCTGATGCCCGCCGGCGAGATTGCCGACAAGGGTAAGATCTGCGTGGCCACCGTCAAGGGCGACATCCACGATATCGGTAAGAACATCGTCAAGATGCTGCTCGATAACTACGGCTATACCGTCTTTGACCTAGGCCGTGACGTCGACCCGCAAGAGGTGCTCAAGACCGTCAAGGAGCGCGACATTAAGCTCGTCGGCCTCTCGGCGCTTATGACCACCACGGTCGTGGCCATGGAAGAGACCATCAAGCTGCTTCATGCCGAGGTCCCGGGCGTCAAGATCATCGTGGGCGGCGCCGTGCTCACCCCCGAATACGCCAAGCAGATTGGCGCGGACTACTACGCCAAGGACGCCGCCGAAAGCGCTCGTATCGCAGAAGAGGTCTTTGGACAGTAACACAACGGAAACAACCGAGCACCAAAACGTGCCGCATGCGCCACTTGGCACGTGCGGCACGTTAGAATAGATAAGACTATGCTCGTTTTGGCAGATAGGAGCGCAAGGATGGCGATCACGCCTGCAGAAAT
>CAJMNP010000200.1 GCA_905214895.1 uncultured bacterium
CTTGAGATACACGGTTCCTCGCTTAAACAGGCTTCTTGTTGAGAATCACGCCGTTAGTGGTGTAACCCATGCGGTCGAGCGCCTCGAGCGCAGCGGCTCCCTCGGCCTCCTTCTTGGAGGAACCGGTGCCGCGGCCCTGGCGAATACCGTCGATGAGCACCACGGCGGTAAAGGTGGGCGCATGCGCGGGGCCCTCGGAGCCAACGAGCTTATACGCGGGAGGCTCGTGGCCGTCGGCTTGCACGCACTCCTGCAAAAACGACTTGGGGTTCGCGGGGTGCTCGGCACGCTCGGAGGCCAGGTGCGGCTTAAGCGTACGGTGGATGAACTCCGCCGCCGCATCCCAGCCAGCATCCAGATACAGCGCGCCCACGAGCGACTCATAGACGTTCTCGAGCGCCGAGTGCAAGCCGCGCGCGCCGGTACCGGTCTCGGAGGCACCAAAGATGATGATGTCGTCGATGCCCAGCTCATGGGACACCTCGGACAGGGTAGCACCCGAGACAAGGGACACCTTCAGGCGCGTAAGCTTGCCCTCGTCAAACTCCGGATAGGATTCAAAGAGCGAGCGGGCAACCACGGCGCCCAAAATGGAATCGCCCAAAAACTCAAGGCGCTCATAGCTCGCCGAGACGGGCTGACCTTCCACGGCAGAGGGGTGCGTGAGCGCCGCGCGCAGCAGCACCTTGTTATTGAACTCGTGGCCCAGGATTTCCTGGGCGCGCGCGAGTCGTTGAGATAAAGCCAAGACTTAGGCCTCCTTGGCGTTTTCAATAGCGTCGACAGCGTCGGCGACAGAGTTGAGCGACAACAGGGTCTCGTCATCGATCTCGAGGTCGAACTCGTCCTCGATAGCCGTCACCAGCTGCAGACGCTCGAGCGAATCGGCATCGAGATCGTCGAAGGTGGTCTCGTCGCTAATCTCGGCGACATCGACGCCCAGAACGTCAGCGGCGACTTCGGCGATCTTATCGAAGATTTCGGAGCGGTCCATAGCGCTTCCTCTCGTATTGTGTGAATATCAACGCGCTGGCGCCGCAAGCGCAGCGCCAAGACACGGTTTTGATTCTACCCCACGACGCAGGCCGCGAGGCGCATAACAGCGCCCTAACTCGCTCCTACAAAACGATGCCGTCCATAGAGCTGGCGACGTTCTCGACCAGTCCGGCGCGTACGGCCTCCGCCGCGGCGAGCGTACCGTTTTTGACGGCCTCGACCGAGGTGGCACCGTGGCCAATCAGGACCACGCCACGCAGACCCAGCAGAATGGCGCCGCCCTTAGCATCGCCCGAGAGCTTTGCCTTGATCTCGCGCATCTGCTTTTTGATGAGCAGCGCGGCGATCTTGGTGCCGAGCGAAGCCATAAAGGCACCCTTAAGCTCCTGCAGCAAAAACTTGGCCGCGCCCTCGGTTGCCTTAAGGGCAATGTTTCCCGACATGCCATCGGCGACCACGACGTCAAAATTGCCCGACGTAAGATCGGTGCCCTCGCAGTTGCCCACAAAACCGGGAACAGCGGCCTTCATGGCCGGGAAGCACGACTTGGTGAAGTTGGAGCCCTTCTCGTCCTCGGTGCCGTTGGCAAGCAGGCCCACACGGGGATGCTCAATGCCCAAGACGACGCGCGCATAGGCGCGACCCATCTGGGCAAAACGCACCATGTCGTCGACCTCGACATCGGGGTTGGCGCCCATGTCGCACAGAACCGTCAGGCCGCCGGCGCGGTTGGGCAGTGCATTGGTGAGGCACGGACGCACAGGCTGTTTCTTGCCCTCGGCCTGATAGCGAAACGGCGTCACGTAGGCGGTAGCGGCAGCGGTCATGGCGCCGGTGGAGCCGGCGGAGAAGAAGGCGTCCGCGTTACCCTTCTTGATAGCGCGGCAGGCAAGCACGATCGAGGACTTGCGCTTGGTCATCACGGCTCGAATGGGATCGTCATCCATGGCGATGACATCGGGCGCCTCCAAGGCCTCAACACGAGCGTGAGCCGCGGCAAAGGGGTTCACGATCTCTGCGGGACCGACGGCCAAGACCTCGATATCGGGATCCGCCGCAAGCGCCGCCTCGATACCGTCGAGGACAACCTGGGGCTTCTCGTCTCCACCCACAGCGTCTACACAAACGCGAACGTTACTCATTTCATATGCTCCTTATACAAAAATGGCCGACTCATTGAGCCGGCCATTGTGGTTCCAGTTGGAACGGCATCGCATCCAGAGTATACAGTTACTCGGTAACGATAACCTCGCGG
>CAJMNP010000201.1 GCA_905214895.1 uncultured bacterium
CAGCGGCGCATGCGAACCGGTGGCAACTTGGTATGGTGGCCGTCCTTGGCCGAAAGAAACATAGGCAGGGCAACCGCGCGAGGGACAGGGCCGCAGGCGTAGCAGACGTCGAGTGCACCGTCGCAGGGGTCGGCATCGGGGCAGATGCGATAGCCCGAGCCATACGTGGGGCCCAGCTGAATCGCCATGATGATCGCCCTCACGCGCTCGGCGGGCGCGCCGTCAAAGCTGGCTGTCATGGGGTAGTTGCGATAGCGCAGGCCAAACTGCTCAAGTCCCGAGAGGGTGTAGAGCGGAGCACCCGTCAAGCCGGTCTTTTTGCGCAGCTCGGTGGTGCCAAGGCCGATGGCGGCATCGATACCGACCGAAAGCGTCTGGTCGTAGTACGCAACGGTAGCCTCGCCGCTGCCGCTCGCAGGGCTCCACGAGCGAATGCGCCCGATATCCTGGTGCTGCGGCTCGCAGGTGAGCAGGGCGCCAAAATCTTTGCCGGAGAAATCGTCGATACCGAGGGTCTGGGCAAAATCGTTGCCGGAGCCAACGGGCAGGACGGCAAGAGCGGGGCGGGCGTCCTCCTTTTGCGTCATAAGCCCGTTGACGACCTCGTGGATCACGCCATCGCCGCCGAGTGCGATAACGGTGCGATAGCCCTGAGCCTGCGCGGCAAGCTCTTTGGCATGTCCCATGCGCTCGGTCAGCACCAGGTCAAACTGGGATACGCGCGCGGTCATATCCAAAAAGCGCTGCAGGCGCTCGGCAACCTCGCGCGCCGCACCCGACTGGGCGGCTGGGTTGGCGATGATGAGCGTGCGACCAAAATCAGTTGCGTGCATGGGGCGACTCCCGGCGTATAACGTGACGGTGCGGTCGCGCTCGGGTCGAATTGCCCCCGATTGTGGCTGCACGGCGATTATTACATCTACTCTATCAGGTCGTTGTGGCGCTCGATAGCATCCGCTACCGTACCGCCCTCATCCACAATAAGCGAACGGCGCTTGGGTGAGATGATGCGCTGGGCGGGGTACACGCCGCGGTGTCCGCCGGCGAGATAGCTGATAAAGGCCACGATGACAAAGAACCCGGCGGCCGTGCCGTGGAACAGGTCGATGGCCATCATGCAGGTGGTGATGGGTACGTTGAGGCCGGCGCAGAACACGCCGAGCATGCCGAGAGCCGCCAGAAAACTGGGGTCGAGCCCGGTAAGGCAACCGATCCAGCCACCGAGTGCCGCACCGATGCCAAACAGGGGCGTGACCTCGCCGCCTTGGAAGCCCGCGCCCAGGGTAAGCGCTGTGACGACCAACTTGATGACTGCGTCCGCCAGGGTGGTGTTGCCTGCAAATCCGGCGCCGGAAAGCCACGTGGAAAGGCCGGCGTAGTCCCAGGCGTCGAGGAGGGCATAGGCGGCCAAAACCACGAGTGCGCCTATAAGTGCGCGAACGAGGTAATTGGTGATAAAGCGACCGTACAGGCTCTTGACGGTTCGAACCGACCAGGCAAAGAGGCGTGCCGTCAGACCGAAGATAATAGCGCTGATAACAACGATAACGACCGTTTTGGGCGTCATGTTGGGAACGCTGGCGATGACATTCGCTTCGTACTCGGTACCCAGGGCGAGCGACGTAAAGTAGCCGGTAAACGAGGCGACGAGGCAGTAGATGCCCGCGGTGTAATCGATTTTGCCGATAAAGCACATCTCCATGCCAAAGAACGCGCCGGCGAGGGGCGATCCGAACACGGCGCCAAAGGCGGACGAGATACCGGCGAGCATGAGGTCGTGATGATCGTGCTTTTTGAGGTGGGCGAGGCTCGAGATGTTGCTGGCGATGGTGCCGCCAATCTGCACCGCGGCTCCCTCGCGACCGGCCGATCCGCCCGTGAGGTGCGTGAGCGTGGAGCAGACGAAGGTGAGGACGGCCATGCGCATATGGATGAGGCGTGTGCCCAGGGCGGAGTCGATGACCAGGTTGTTGCCACGCTTGGCGGCAAGGCCGTGGTTTTTGTACACCCATGCGGTGGCAACGCCCACAACGGGAAGCAGCGCGTAAATCCATGCATGGTGTTCGCGATAGTCGGTCGCGATATTCAACGAGGCCAAAAACGCCCAAGCGGCAACGCCCATGGCGAGCGAGACGATGACGACGAGCACGAGCAACTTGGCGCTCGCGAGTAGGTTGCGGGCGTTGCGGCGCGTGTCGGCAGCCAAGAGATGCTCGGAGCGGGTGAGCTGTTGCCTGCCTGCCATGATG
>CAJMNP010000202.1 GCA_905214895.1 uncultured bacterium
GAGGCATATCGAACCTCGGGCAAGTTCTATCAGGGCTTCGTAATCGCCTTCACCTTGTTAATGTGTGCCATAAGCTGGTTGGGTGAGCTTACGGTCTGGGGCGTGGTGCCGGCGGTCGGTTCGGTCAACGTGCTGATTTCCGGTGCTATCGGTTTGCTGTTCATCGGCGTAGGCAACTACTTGCCGCGTGTGAAGCAGAACTATACGCTCGGTATCAAGACGCCTTGGGCGCTTGCCGATCCCGAGAACTGGCGCCGTACGCAGCGTTTTGGCGGCGCCTGCTTTATGGTGCTGGGTGTTGGTTTGATTGTGATGGGCGTGGCGGGTAGCGTGCTTTCGAGTGAAGTCGTCGCCGCGGTGATTGCGGTTCTGGCGTTTGGTTCAGCTGGAGCTGCCTACGTCTATTCGTATCTGCTGTGGCGCAAATCGCAGCGAGCCGCTCGTTAAGGTTGCGGAAAACTAGCGTACGCAGTTCATAGTGTGTTAAGGGGGACTTTTCCCAGGTAGTATTAGGGGGTGTGGGCAACCATGCCCCTTTTTCGTTAAGTTTCAGAGCTGGTTTCCTCATTTCGTTTCCACTAAAGCGAATCAAGAATAGGGAAACAGCAGGTAGAAAGGATAAAACAGGCAAATGGCAGAGTTTATCTACCAAATGTATCAGGCTCGCAAGGCCCATGGCGACAAGGTGATTCTTGACGACGTGACTCTGAGCTTCTATCCCGGTGCCAAGATCGGCGTCGTGGGCCCCAACGGCATGGGCAAGTCGACCCTGCTCAAGATTATGGCCGGCATCGAGGAAGTTTCCAACGGCGATGCCAGGCTCACCCCCGGCTACACCGTAGGAATCCTGCAGCAGGAGCCGCCGCTCGATGACGACAAGACCGTCATCGAGAACGTGCGCATGGCATTTGGCGATATGATCGCCAAGGTCGATCGCTTCAATAAGATCGGCGAGGAGATGTGCGACCCGGATTGCGACATGGACGCCCTCATGGCCGAGATGGGAAAGCTCCAGGACGAGATCGACGCCGCCGACGGCTGGGATATCGATTCCAAGCTCGGGCAGGCCATGGACGCCCTGCAGCTGCCCGATTCCGACATGCCGGTCAACGTGCTCTCCGGCGGCGAGCGTCGTCGCGTGGCGCTGTGCAAGCTGCTGCTCGAGGCTCCCGACCTGCTGCTGCTCGACGAGCCCACGAACCACCTGGACGCTGAGTCGATCCTGTGGCTCGAGCACTTCCTGCACAACTACCAAGGTGCGGTCCTTGCCGTCACGCACGATCGCTACTTCCTGGATAACGTCGCCGAGTGGATCTGCGAGGTCGACCGCGGCCACCTTTATCCCTACAAGGGCAACTACTCCACGTATCTGGAGACCAAGGCCGCCCGTATCGAGGCGCAGGGCAACCGCGATGCCAAGCTCGCCAAGCGCATGGAGGCCGAGCTCGAGTGGGTACGCAGCTCGCCCAAGGCTCGTCAGGCCAAGAACAAGGCCCGCCTGGCTCGCTACGAGGAGATGGAGGCCGAGGCCCGCGCCAGCCAGAAGCTCGACTGGACCGACATCCGCATCCCCGTGGGCCCGCGTCTGGGCAACAAGGTGCTCGAGGCCCATCATCTGCACAAGGAGTTCGATGGCCGCGTGCTCATCGACGACCTTTCGTTCACCCTGCCGCGCAACGGCATCGTGGGCGTCATCGGCCCCAACGGTGTGGGCAAGACCACGCTCTTCAAGACCATCGTGGGCCTGGAGCCGCTGACTTCGGGCGAGCTCGAGGTGGGCGAGACCGTCAAGATTTCTTACGTCGACCAGAACCGTTCCGGCATCGACCCCGACAAGAACCTGTGGGAGGTCGTCTCGGACGGCCTGGACCACATGATGGTCGGCGAGACCGAGGTTCCGAGCCGCGCTTATGTGGCGAGCTTTGGCTTTAAGGGCCAGGACCAGCAGAAGCGCGCTGGCGTACTCTCCGGTGGCGAGCGCAACCGTCTGAACTTGGCGCTTACGCTCAAGCAGGGCGGCAACCTGCTGCTCCTCGACGAGCCCACGAACGACCTCGACGTCGAGACGCTGTCCTCGCTCGAGGCGGCGCTGCTCGAGTTCCCGGGCTGCTCGGTGGTCATTAGCCACGACCGTATGTTCCTAGACCGCGTCGCCACGCACATTCTGGCGTGGGAGGGCACCGACGAGAATCCGGGCAACTGGTATTGGTTCGAGGGCAACTTCGAGGCCTA
>CAJMNP010000203.1 GCA_905214895.1 uncultured bacterium
TGCGCTCACAGGTGCCGTTGCTGGCGCGCAGCTCGGCCAGATTGCGATACAGGCCACCGTGGTTTTCGGCGATGGACTGGTCGTTATCGTTGACGATGATGATCAGGTTGCTATCGAGCTCGGCGGCATTGTTAAAGCCCTCAAACGCCAGGCCGCCCGAAAGCGAGCCGTCGCCAATAACAGTAATGACGTTATACGTGTCACCCGCCAGGTCGCGCGCGTGGGCAAGGCCGCAGCTCAAGCTCACCGAGGTCGAGGTGTGACCCATGGCGAACAGGTCGTGCTCGGACTCGTCAGGATTGGCAAAGCCAGAAGCCTCACCATAACGCTCCGGATCGATATAGGTGTACGCGCGCCCGGTCAGCGCTTTGTGTGCGTAGGTCTGGTGCGACACGTCAAAGACAATTTTGTCGGTGGGGGAGTTAAACACGCGGTGGAGCGCGACCGTGAGCTCAACGACGCCCAGGTTGGGGGCAACGTGTCCGCCGACAGCGGCGGAGCTTTCGAGGATGGCGTGGCGAATCTCGTCGCAGAGCTGCGGGAGCTCGGCGCGATTAAGAGCCTTGACGTCCTCGGGCGTTGTCGTTTGCGTAAGCAGCATCGTTGTGGGTTACTCCATGCGAATCGAGCGCCGGCGCTCCCTCGGCCGGCACAATTGCACAAAACAGTCTCGCACATTTTGGCGTTTGATATGTGACGGCGGCGCGGTAATTCGACAACTGGTGGGGCAAAACGTTTTGTCCGATGCCATACTGATAGGTTCCATAATGATTTTATTGATTGTACGCAGGCGATAGCTCGCCGCCGTGAACCGCTGGAAGGAGGCCGCATGTCCGATACCGTTCGTGCCGAGAAAATCGCGCACGAGGTCGACTATGCCGCCCGTCAGCTGGCCCAGGCGGGCCGCTTGGACCTGACGCACGAGTTTATCCAGCATGGCGACGTAACGGTCTATGCACACGTGACTTCGGTAGCGCGGGCGAGCCTGTCCTTTGCCGAGCGTCTTGATCGTGTTGGTATTTCGGTCGACCGCGCCTCGCTGCTGCGCGGAGCCCTGCTGCACGACTATTTTCTCTACGATTGGCACGATCCTGATCCGAGCCATCGACTGCACGGATTTCGGCATCCGTTTTTTGCCCTGGCGCGTGCGGAGGAAGATTTTGAGCTGACGTCGCGCGAACGGAACATTATCGTGCGGCATATGTTTCCGCTGGTGCCGGTGCCGCCGACGTGTCGTGAGGCATGGATTGTGTGCCTGGCCGATAAGTGGTGCGCGCTGCGCGAGACGGTCGCCGGCCGTCTGTCGCGCAAAGGCGGTGCGAACGATTTGAACGAGGGCTCGAGTGACGGCTCGAGCAAAGATTCGAGCGAAAAGAGGAGAGGGTAGACGGTGGGGACCGAGATCGACATGGCATTTGACGGCGCGACGCTTGCCGCCTGTCCGCTCTCGGCGCTGGTGCTCTCGTTTGCCTTCTACGGTTTTTGCGGCTGGGTGTGGGAGTCGACAGTCTGCGCCATGCTCAACCACGGACGATTTGCCAACAGCGGCTTTTTGCTGGGGCCGTGCTGCCCCATCTATGGCGCGGGCGGCATTGCCTGCTGGCTGCTGTTGCGCGGGATTCCGGATGCCTCGAGCCAGTTCGTCGCCGCGGCGCTTGTGTGCAGTGTAATCGAGTACAGCGTCGGCCTTCTGTTGGAAAAAACAACAGGCGCACGCTTTTGGGATTACTCGCACCTGCCGTTTAACTTGCACGGGCGTATCTGTTTGTACTGGGCCTGCGCGTTTGGCTTGGGTGCGTTGTGCATTTGTCGCGTGCTGGAGCCGGCGGTGTTGGGCCTGCTTGCCCATCTGCCGGTGCTGATTGTGCGGCTGTCCGCCTTTATCGTCGCGGTCGCGATGATGGTTGACGCGGCGTGCTCGTTGGCGAGCTGGCGGCGCCTGTCCGATCAGCTGGAGCGCGTGCGCGCCGACCTTGCCGACCGCATCAATGAGTCGCTTGCCGATGCGTCCGACTCAATGCTCGAACGTATTCCCGATTCGGCGATCGACTCGGTGGCGCAGACGCATATCCGCAGCCGTGCCGTTAACGCGTGGCTGGCGGAGCTGGGTGACGCGGCGCTCGATGCCCTGCGTGAGAAGGCTTCGATGCCGACGTTTATCGCGGATGGTGCTCGCGGCCTGGCGCTCGCTGCCCGCCGCGTGGCCGATGCCGCGCC
>CAJMNP010000204.1 GCA_905214895.1 uncultured bacterium
TGGTGCCCTTCCTCGGAGAAGTTCGCGAAGCCCACTTCTCCGAGGAAGGGCACCAGCCCGGAGGCGGCCCCAGCGCGAGACCGTCCCGGATGCCTACCTACTCGTTGTCGCCTGCGGTCATCTGCGTTGCGGAGAGTGCGCCGTCGGCAGCAGTTGCAGCTGCAGCGTCGGGCCAGACCCAGTCGGTAAAGGCCGGGTGATCGAAGCCCTCGTCGCACGCGAACTCAAAGGCCTCGGTGCGGAAGGCCTCCCACTCATCAATCTGCTCGGCAAACTTGTCGGCGTCGACCATGCGCAGCACGTCGGCGGCCAGGGCCCAGCGGTCCATGTTGTTCAGGCGCAGCATGTCGAACGGCGTGGTCGTGGAGCCCTTCTCCTCGTAGCCGTGGACGCGGAAGGCGTCGTGGCCGGGGCGGTTCCAGATCAGGCGGCGAATCGTGCCGGCATAGGCGTGGAACGCGAAGAGGACGGGCTTCTCGCCACAACCGAACAGCTCAGCCCAACGCTCATCGCTGATGGCCTGGTCGTTCTCGCAGACGTTCTGAATCTTGAGCAGATCGACCACGTTAACGAACCACACCTTAATGCCTAGCTCGCGCAGCATGTCGGTTGCAGCCAGGGCCTCGAGCGTCGGCACGTCACCGCAGGTCGCAACCACGACGTCGGCCTCGGCGAGTGAACCAGCGGTCGATGCCCACTTCCAAGTCGCGACGCCCTCGGCGAGCTCGGCCTTTGCCTCGTCGACCGTCTGGAAGGTCGGGGCGGGCTGCTTGCCGCAGAAAATGGCGTTGACGCAGTCGGTGGACTGATAGACGCGCTCGGCCACAGCGAGGGCCATGTTGGCGTCGGCCGGATAGTAAGCATTCACGATATGCGTGTCGTTGGCCTTGTTGAGCAGCAGGTCGATAAAGCCGGGGTCCTGGTGCGAGAAGCCGTTGTGGTCCTGACGCCAAACATGGCTCGACAGCAAAATGTTGAGGCCGCTGATGGGAGCACGCCACGGAATCTCGCGCTTGGTGGCCTCGAGCCACTTGCAGTGCTGGTTGACCATGGAATCGACCACGTGCACAAAGCTCTCGTAGGAGCTCCACACGCCGGAGCGGCCGGTGAGCACGTAGGCCTCGAGGAAGCCCTCGCACTGGTGCTCGGACAGCTGCTCGACGACCTTACCGGAGCCGGCGAGCAGCTCGTCGTTGGCCTCGTCCTCGTAGAAGCCGGCATCCCACTGCTTCTTGGTCACCTTGTAGGCGGCCTGCAGGCGGTTGGACGCGGTCTCGTCGGGACCAAAGATGCGGAAATCGTCCATGTTCTTGGCCAGAACGTCGGCAGTGTACTCACCAAAGACGCGAGCGGCCTCGGTGGAGCCCCAGCCGTGACCTTTCTCGGCGACGGGGATCTCGTGGGCGTGGATATCGGGCAGCTCGAGCTCGCGGCGCACCTTGCCGCCGTTCGCGTTGGGATTGGCGCCGATACGCAGCTCGCCGGTCGGCATAAAGGCCGTCACCTCGGGGCGTACCTGGCCCTCGGGCGTAAAGAGCTCCTCGGGCTTATAGGAGCGCAGCCACTCGCGCAACACGCGGAAGTGCTCGTGAGTGTCCTTGGCACTCGCCAGCGGCACCTGATGGGCGCGCCAGGAGTCCTCGGTCTTCTTGCCGTCGATCTGCTTGGGGCAAGTCCAACCCTTGGGAGTACGGAACACAATCATGGGGTAGGCAGGGCGGGCCACGGTCTCGCCTGCGGCGGCCTGGGCCTGCGCGGTGGCCTTGATGTCGCAGATCTCGTCAAAGACCTGCTCAAACAGGGCGGCGAAACGCTCGTGGATGCTCGCGTGACTCTCGTCGTCAAAGCCGGCGACAAAGAAGTGCGGCTTGTAGCCCATGCCCTCAAAGAACTTGGTGAGCTCCTCGTCGGACACGCGGGCGAGGATGGTGGGGTTGGCGATCTTGTAACCGTTGAGGTGCAGGATTGGCAGGACGATGCCGTCGGTTGCCGGGTTCACGAGCTTGTTGGACTGCCAAGAGGTGGCAAGCGGACCGGTCTCGGACTCACCGTCGCCCACCACGGCCACAGCCAGCAGGCTCGGGTTGTCCATGACGGCGCCGTAGGCGTGGCTGAGCGTGTAGCCGAGCTCGCCGCCCTCGTGGATGGAACCGGGCGTCTCGGGCGCAAAGTGGCTCGGGATGCCGCCGGGATAGGAGAACTGGC
>CAJMNP010000205.1 GCA_905214895.1 uncultured bacterium
ATCGTCTATGGCGCCGAGTGCATGCGCGACCAGCTGCTCGGTTGCGAATTCGATATCTCCCCTACCGCGTTCTATCAGACCAATCCACAGCAGACCGAGCTGCTCTATCAGCTTGCGATTGACGGCATGGACCTGCAGCATGGTGACATTCTTATGGACGCGTACTGCGGCAGCGGCACCATCGGTCTGTGCGCCGCGAAGGATGCCCAGGACAGGGGTGTCGGCATTATGCTGCTCGGCGTGGAGCGCAACCCGGCGGGCATTGCCGACGCACGTCGCAATGCCGAGCTCAACGGCCTCACCCGCAGCGCTTGGTTTATGGCCGACGACGCCACCGATTACATCCTGGACGCCGCCGATAACAACGAGCGCGTTGACGTTCTCTCCATCGACCCGCCACGCGCCGGCTCCACACCAGAGTTCCTCGAAGCCGCTTGCGCACTCAAGCCGCGCCGCATCACCTACATCAGTTGCAATCCCGTCACCCAAGAGCGCGACCTACACCAGCTCCTCGACGGAGGTTATCGCCTGCTCAAGATCACGCCGGTCGACATGTTCCCCCACACCGACCACACCGAGACCGTCGCGGTCCTCGAGCGCCGCTAATCCACCGACACAAGAAAGGGGGCGGCCCGTCTGGACTGCCCCCTTCGCTTGGCTTATGAACTCCGCTACATCCCCTTGCGCAGGTCACACACGCCGGCTGCCGCCATCTCGCGAAGCAGCGTCTCGCGGTCGCGTGTCACGATCAAATCCAGCGGGAAATGAATCTCGTCGAGCATCTTGCGGGCGTGGTCGAGCTTGCCAATTGCCATGCCAATGTGCGCATCAGTCGACACGCCAATGCCCACGCCCAGCTCGGCGCAGCGCTCGGCGATCTTGCGGCACACGTCCCAATGCTCAGCATCGTTGCCATGCTCAAGGCTGTGGTTGTTGACCTCGATTATCTTGTGCTTGGCCTTGGCCGCCAGCAGCACCTCATCGATATCAAAGGGAACACCGGCGCGACCCGTGTGGCCCAGCATGAACACCTTGGGGTGCTCCAGGGCATTGATATACATCTCGGTCGTCTGGGCGAGCGTCGCGCCTTCAGCAATCTGCGGATTATGCACGCTTGCCACCAAATAATCCAAATTACGCGTCACCAAATCGAACAGCGAATGCTCATGACTATACGAATCGCCGGCGATATCGAGCGAAACGGGAATGTCCTCGCCAAACAGGCTGCCGTCCAGCGAAACGATATCGGCCTCGGCGCCGCGAAGCACCAGCACGCCGCTCCAAATGCGCGGCCAGATATCCTGGTTAATAAAGAATTGGAAACTGCGCAGGTCATTGGGACAAGGCGTAACCATCGAGCTTAAATGATCGGCTGAACCGAGCACCTGAAGGCCGCGCTCTGCCGCCCAATAGATGTTCTCCTCGATGGTTGAGTACGCATGCGCAGAGAACATCGTATGAGTATGAATATCACAAGAAAGAAGGTAGGGCATCGGGTCTCCTTGTCCAGTATGGCCGTCGCGTATATTCATTGTACGCATAGCTTTCGGCAGTCGTAAAACTGCTTCATCCCAATCACACAACGGCATAGACAACGGGGTCTGGCTTAAAACCAAACCCCGTTTCACGTAAAACATTGTAAGCAGAGCGCTTTACTTTCGACGATATTCGTCGGCCAGTTGCTTCCAGGCAGGCAACGAATTGACGATAGTCTCGTAGCTCACACAGTAGCCAAGGCGGAACCAGCCCGGCATGCCAAAGCTATCCGAAGGCACTGCGAGCAGTTCGTACTTCTTCGCGCGCTCGCAGAAGGCGTTCGCATCGGGCTCCAACGCCTTCACCCACAGGTAGAATGCACCATCCGGCTCAACATAGGTGTAGCCATACTCCGCCAGTGCATCGGTAAGCGCGGTGCGGTTGCGTGCATAGGCCTCAACGTCACTCGGCTCATCGATGCAATCGATAATCACGCGCTGGAAGAGCGCCGGTGCGCACACGAAGCCCAGCGTACGGGCGGCACCGGCAACGGCGGGCATTAGACGGGCTGCCTGAGGATTCGTATCGGGAACCAAGATCCACCCGACGCGCTCGCCCGGTAGCGAAAGCGACTTGGAATACGAGTAACACACGATGGTGTGCTCGTAGATCGAAGGCACCCAAGGCACCTCGGCGCCATAGACAATCTCGCGATACGGCTCATC
>CAJMNP010000206.1 GCA_905214895.1 uncultured bacterium
TACCGTTTGCGTAGTCGTCAGACGTGTTGTTGTTCAGGTCGCCGATCGTAGAGCTGGAACCATCGGACATACCCATGGTATTGGGGCCCTTGGGATCCTTGCCAGCGTCGACGCGCTTCATCATTTCCTTGAGCTCGTCCTCGTAGACAAAGACGTAGCTCACGCCATCAATCATGGTGCTGTCATCGGCATACGAAGGCAAGTTAGCCGAATAGATGCCATCAACATCCATGCCGCGCATGGCATTGACCGTAGAGACGATGTCCTGAACGCTCATATCGGTCACGAGCATATCGGACAGCGAATTGACGAGGTCGAAGACCTTGGTGGCATCGAAGTTGTTGAGAATCTGGTTGGCGAGGGCGCCGAGCACCTGACGCTGGTGACGCATGCGCGTATAGTCGCCGTCGGCATAGATGTAACGGCAGCGGGCGTAGGTAAGGGCGGTGGCGCCGTCCATATGCTGCTGACCAGCGGTAATCTTAATATCCAGGTGCTCGGGGTCGTCGACGTCGTCGGTCGCGTTAATGTCGATACCGCCAACCGAATCGATGAGCGACTGCATGCCGTCGAAGCTGACCTCGGCATAGTGAGAAATCTGAACTCCGCACAGCTCGTTGACCGCCTGGACCATGGCTTCGGCGCCGCCGTAGGTATGGCAGGCGTTGATCTTCATGGTCGAGCCGTTGTAGACGACCTTGGTATCGCGTGGAATGGAGATGAGCGTCGCCTGCTTTTGCGTGGGGTCGATGCGTGCCAGGATAATCGAGTCGGCACGATACGTATCCTCGCCCGGGCGACCATCGGTACCAAGGAGCAGCACGTAGAACGGGTCTTTTGCCTCGTCGGTATCGACCAGAATCTGGCGCAGGTTGTCGGTAATGACGTTGGAATCGCCGAGCTTACCCATAATGGTGGCGAACCACAGGCCGGCGGCAGTCGTTGCGCTCAGCAGCACACCGAGCACGGCAATAAGCGCGACCCGGCGAACCGTGTGGCCGCGACGGCGCTGACGGGCGCGCTCGGAATAGCGAGCGACGTTATCACGGCTATAGATCTTAGCCTGCGCGCCGGTCGAAGGTCTTCGGGATTCCGCAAGGGGCTTTTTCTTAAACATAGACAACCTGCATTAGTAGATGACGGGATCGGGGACAGTGGCGTGCTCGACGTGAGCGCCAAGCGTCTGCAGCTTTTCGACAAACTGCTCATAGCCGCGCTTGATGTGATGGATGGCCGATACCTCGGTCGTGCCATCGGCAATCAGGCCAGCGACAACAAGAGCTGCGCCGCCGCGCAGATCGGGCGAGGTAACCTGCGCACCCGAGAAACCCTTGACGCCGTGAATCATGGCGTGGTGGCTCTCGATGCGAATATCGGCACCCATTCGCACCAACTCGGATGCGAACATAAAACGATTCTCGAAGATGTTCTCGGTGATAACGGAGCTACCATCGGCAAGGGCGGAGAGTACCATGATCTGCGCCTGCATGTCCGTCGGGAAGCCGGGGAACGGAAGCGTCTGGATGTCGACCGGCTTGATACGCTCGGCACGGTTCACATGGACGCCATCCTCGACGCGCTCGCAGTCGATACCCATGAGCTCCATCTTTTTGAGCACCATGCCCAGATGGATGGGGCAAAAGCCTGTGACGTCGACACCGCGGTCGTCTGCCATCAACGCGCCGGCGACGATAAAGGTACCGGCCTCGATGCGGTCGCCCACCACGCGATGGGTAACGGGATGCAGCTCTTCCACGCCCTCGATGGTCACAACAGGCGTACCGGCGCCGACAATCTTGGCACCCATTTCGTTGAGCATGTTGGCGAGATCGACGATCTCGGGCTCGCGTGCGGCATTATCGATAACCGTGGTACCCTGCGCACGCACGGAGGCCATGATGAGGTTCTCGGTCGCACCGACGCTGGCGAACTCGAGCGTGACGATGGTGCCGCGCAGGCCCTGAGGCGCATTGGCGTTGATATAGCCGTGGGCGGTATCGAACTCAACGCCCAAGGCCTCAAGACCCAAGATATGCATATCGATCTTGCGAGCGCCCAGGTTGCAGCCGCCGGGCATGGCGATCTTGGCGCGATGGAAACGGCCCAGCAGGGGTCCCATCACGGCAGTGGAAGCACGCATCTTGGCAACGAGCTCGTAGGGAGCCTCCCAAGAATCGACCT
>CAJMNP010000207.1 GCA_905214895.1 uncultured bacterium
TGAGCGAGGTGCGGTTGGCGCCGGGGTAGACGCGCGGCTCGCGGCTGATGACGACGAAGCGCGTGTAGTTGTTGTCCGAGTCCTGAATGTTGGGCTCCAGCACCTCCAGACCGTAGAGTGCCGCGCAACTGCGCGAGGCGATGGCGGCGACGTCGGTGCGCTCGGAGTTGGCGACCATCTCGGCCGACATGGCCGTGTTGAGATACTTGGTGGCGTGCAGATCGTGCTCCTCGATAAAGCCGGCGCATTGCGCGATGGCCTGACCGTGGCTATAGACCTCACGAACATCCTGCAGCTTGGTGCCGGGCTTGACGAGCAGGTTGTGGTCGATCTTGAGGCGCAGCGAGCGCACAATGTGGAAGTCGAACTGCGCAAGCAGGTCGTAGACTGCGTTGACCGAGCCCGCGGTGGAGTTTTCGATGGGCAGTACGCCAAACTCGCAAAAGCCGTCGCGCACAGCGCGCATGACACCTTCGAAGGTCTCGAAGAACGCGATATCGGGCACGTCGAAGAGCTTGCACGCGGCGATCTGGCTGTAGGCGCCCTCTACGCCCTGGCAGGCGACACTGGCAGTCTGGGGGAAGGGCGTGTCGAAGCCCTCGGCAGTGGCGTGGGCCTTTTGCGAGACCGTGATGCCCTTGAGCTCGTTGATATGGCGCTGCTGCTCGGCCTTGCTCATGCTCATGAGGAGGCGGAACAGCGTGATGGTCTGCGCCTCGTAGCGCTCGGGCGCGCGACCGGCAAGGTTGTTGAGCTTGGAGCGCTCGCGGGCGGGGTCGAAGACGGCCTTGTCCATCTCGATTTTTGATTTGGCGACCTCGGTGGCAATGTCCATGCGTTCGACAAAACTGTTGAGGAGCGTGGTGTCGATGCCATCGATGGTCTGGCGAATGTCAGCAAGGTCCATAGGGACCCCTTTCACGTGTCGGTGATTTTTCTGGGACGGGGATTAAAAAATCATTAGGTACACAATGATTTTTTAATCCCCGTCCCAGAAAAATCACTGGGTGGGCGTGGGGGCCGGAGTTGGCCCCCTGAGATTTTTAGCGCTGTGCAGCGTCTTCTAGGAGGGCGTCCCAGATGGCCAGCGCTGCGGCTGCTTCGGCTACGGGGACGGCGCGCGGGACGATGCAGGGGTCGTGACGGCCGTGGACCGAGAGCTCGGCATTTTCCATAGTGTCCATATCCACCGTCTGCTGCTCGCGGCCGATGGAGGGCGTGGGCTTTACGGCCATGCGCCACATGACGGGTGCGCCGGTCGAAATGCCGCCCAGGATGCCGCCGGCATTATTGGATTCGACCTCGATTTTGCCGGTATCGGCATCGATGCGATACGGATCGTTGTTCTCGCTGCCGCGCATGGCGGCGACGGCAAAGCCCATGCCAAACTCCACGCCCTTTACGGCGGGAATGCCAAACGCGATCTGCGCGATGCGGTTCTCGATGCCGTCGAACATGGGGTCGCCGATGCCCGCGGGTAGGCCGTAGATACCGCACTCCACGATGCCTCCGATGCTGTCGAGCTCGTCGCGCGCGGCCAGAATCTCCTCGCGCATGCGACCGCCAGCTGCGGCATCAATGCACGGCAGATCGTTTGAAAGGATCGCCTTGCGGTCGGCCTCGCGATAGGCCATGTCGTCCATGGGCAGATCGGAGATGCCGCCGATCTGCGCCACGTGCGCCATCACGTTAATGCCGCGGGCCTCGAGTGCCTGCAGCGCGATGCCGCCCGCGATGCATAAGGGGGCCGTCAGGCGGCCGGAGAAGTGTCCGCCTCCGGCGACGTCGTGCATGTTGTGGTACTTCACGCGCGCCGGAAAGTCTGCGTGCCCGGGGCGGGGCTTGCGACGCAGCTCGGAGTAGTCCCTGGAGCGCGTGTTAGTGTTCTCGATGATCGCGGCGATGGGTGCGCCGGTGGTGTGCCCATCGACCACGCCGGCAATGATATGCGCGGCGTCGGCCTCGCGACGCTTGGTCGCGGTCTCGTCGCGACCGGGGGCGCGACGGTCCAAAAAGGCCTGTAGCTGCTCCTGGTCAACGGCAATACCAGCGGGAATGCCGTCGAGCGAGCAGCCGATGGCGGGGGAGTGCGACTGGCCGAAAATGCTCAGATGCAAGACGTTGCCAAAGGTCGAGGACATGCTATTCCTCCTCGAGTGTGACCTTG
>CAJMNP010000208.1 GCA_905214895.1 uncultured bacterium
GTCTCGAACATGGTCTCGTGATCCTCGCCCACCGAATAGCCACCGATACCATAGCCCGGGAAGTCGCCGCACTCCTCCAGATGGCGCAGCGAACGCAGGCGCAGATCCAGGTGCATGCCGCCCTGGACGATGCCAAAGAGCGCCTGGTCGTCGCGGGTATGAGCCTTGTAGCAGCGCTCGGCCCACATGCTCGACAGCTCAACGGCGCGTTCGACATAGGCGCGCGTGGCGGGATAGCCGGGGCACTGGTCGAGCTGCATGCAGATAT
Source organism: uncultured bacterium (assembly GCA_905214895.1). The sequence goes on from CAJMNP010000208.1 coordinate 269, forward strand.
CGGAGCCGAGTTTCATGGCGATTTCCATGTTGTCCTCGGGCGTCCAGAACACGTGGCGGCCGTCGTAATCGTTGACGATAAAGCGCACGCCCTCGTCGGTGAGCTTGACGGCATCGTTGTGGCTGAAGACCTGGAAACCGCCCGAGTCGGTGAGGATGGGGCCGTGCCAGTTCATGAACTTATGCAGTCCGCCCAGCTCGGCGATGGTGTCCTCGCCAGGGCGCATGGACAGGTGATAGGTATTGGCAAGCACGATCTGGGCGCCGAGCTGCTTGACGGTCTCGGTGGGAATACCCTTGACGTTTGCCTTGGTGCCCACGGGCATAAAGATCGGCGTCTCGATGTCGCCGTGCGGGGTATGCAGCACGCCGGCGCGCGCGTGTGTCGTCGGGTCCTCGGCGATCAGGTCGAATTTAAAGAGGCTCTGGTCCATAAACTGGAACTCCTTGGTTGCGGTTCATACGCAGACCATTATACGGGCAACCAGCAAACCGCACCGACTCGACAGAAACTGGTGCAAAGAGGTCTTAGTCGTTTAAGAACGTCCCCAAAGACTACACAACAGCCAAGGTAACGACGATGCTCTGGCAATGTCAGCGAGCGGTCACCAGAGCGAACAAATTGGCATGAAAAGAGGGCGGCATAGACCTTCTGGTCATGCCGTCCTCTTTGAATGACAAGTTGTCGCTCTGGTGACCGCGCAGCGTCGAGCCGTTACGCGGTTTGGTAAAACCGCGTAACCCCTAGGGACGCTGGCCCATGCCGCCCTCGAGGGTGACGGTCTCGCCGTTCATGTACTTAAAGTCGGGGCCGCAGAGCTGAACGACCACGCGGCCGATCTCCTTCTCGACGTCGCCGTAGTGGCCCGCCGGCGGCATGTGGACGTTGGCCTTGAACGCCTCGGGATAGGCATCCTGGAAGTTCTCGAGCGCAGCAGTCCAGGCAAGCGGGCAAACGATGTTGACGTTGATGCCGTCCTTGCCCCACTCGTTGGCGGCGACGCGAGTCAGGCCGCGGATGCCCTCCTTGGCGGCAGCATAGCTGCACTGGCCATAGTTGCCAAACAGGCCGGCGCCCGAAGCAAAGTTGACCACGGAACCCTTGGTCTCCTTCAGGTGCGGATAGGCCTTCTGCATGTACAGGTAGGTGGCATACAAGCCGGAGTAAATGGCCAGGTTAAACTGATCCATAGTGTGGTCGGCGATGGTCACACCCGAGGCGCTGGCCTGAGCGTTGTTAACGACGGCGTCGATGCGACCGAACTCCTCAATCGCTTTGTCGATAACGTTCTGCACGACGGCCTCGTTGTCCTGGCCGGCGGAGACATCGGCCTGAACAGGAAGAACTTTGACGCCGTACTCAGCCTCGAGAGACTCCTTGGCGGCCTCGAGCTTGGCGACGTTGCGGCCGGTGATGACGAGGTTCGCGCCCTCCTTGGCAAAAGCGATATCGATGCCGTAACCGATAGAGCCAGCGGAGCCGTCCTTGAGCGTGGCCTTGCCGCCGCCGGTGACGATCACGGTCTTACCAGTGAAAAGTCCCATACAAAGTCCTTTCAAATCGCGACGGGCCTGCCCGTCGACTGCGCGCATCCAACTTCACGCGCCAAAAGCTGAAATGCAACTTTAGCGGGTTCAAGTGAAAAATAAAGCCCATGGCAGGCGAACGGTGCAACGTCTTTCGGCGAAGGGAATGTCAAGTAAAAATTGGATAGAGCGGCCGAGTTTTTGTTAACGCAACGAGTCATCGAACACGTTTTGAAACTTTGCTGCGGGGCGCGGGATGTCGGCGCGAGACTTTATCATAGGGTGACAAACAACGATGAGGAGCACATGCCTATGACAGACGAGCTGGACCCCCAGACTCAACAGCATATTGAT
>CAJMNP010000209.1 GCA_905214895.1 uncultured bacterium
GGTCACGGGCGTGCCGGCCCGAACCTGCGCCCGGATCGTCGCGAGGGCGGGCCTGCCGAGGCTCGCCGACGTGGACCGCGTGACCGGCGAGCCCCGGAGGCGCGGCCCCGTGACCCGCGTGCGCTACGAGCGGGAGAGGCCCGGCGAGCTGCTGCACGTCGACGTGAAGAAGGTCGCGCGGATACCGGACGGAGGGGGCTGGAGGGCCCGCGGCGCCTCCGAGCTCGACCACGGGCACACCTCGGCGGGCACGGCCTGCCTGCACGTGGCCGTCGACGACCGGAGCCGCGCCGCCTACGCCGAGCTGCTCCCGGACGAGAGGAAGGAGACCTGCGTGGCGTTCATGGGCCGGTGCCTCGGCTTCTTCGAGGGGATGGGCGTCGCGGTCGAGCGCGTCATGACCGACAACGGCCCCGCGTACCACAGCCGCCTCTTCAACGAGTTCCTCAGCTCCGGGGGCGTCAGGCACAAGTACACGAGGCCGTACAGCCCCTGGCAGAACGGCAAGGTCGAGCGCATGAACCAGACGCTGGCCCGTGAGTGGCAGTACGTGCGGGCCTGGGAGAGCGAGGCCTCCAGGGCGGACGCCCTGGAGGCCTTCATCGACCACTACAATTGGGAGAGACCGCACGGCGCCTGCGGGGGCCTGCCGCCCATGTCGCGCATCGTCGGCGTAAACAACGTCATGGCACGCAACAGCTAGTCCACGATGACAAGGAATGTCGTGTAGAGACCCAGATGGAGCCTGTCGCTGTTTTCGATTTCCACCGGGGGATAGATCTTGCCGGGTTCGCGTTGGTCGCGCGGCGGCTCAATCACAATATCGCCGTCGCCCGCGCCCGATTCGAGCACTGTGCCGTTGGTCGACTCAAGGCCCTGGGCGTACCAGTGTCCACCTTCGAGCCAAATGCGGAGATGCTCGCGCGATGCATCAGCGCCTACATCGGTGATGCTGGGCGAGGTTTTGGGCAAGGACCCAATTACCGTGCCGCGCGGATCGCGTGTGAGGGGATGGATTTGCATGTCGGCGCAGTTGTCGGCATGGGTTCTGAGCAGACCGAGGTTGGGGGCGACAGCGTGCGGCTGCTCCAGGCTGCTCATAAAGCCACGTCCGACGGTAGTTTCGGTGGTGCCAAAGTGCCCGCCTGTCTTGCTGTCGCAAAAGCGCTCGACGGTGGCCACGCCTTGGATGGGGTCGGCGAGCGCCCCCGTTGCCACAAAGAGCATAAGGTAAAGCGTACTCTTCTCGCGCACGGCATTGCCGTCAAAGTTGTCGATGTGATTGAGGGCATTTGCATATAGGCGGCTGTCCAGCTTGTAGCTGGCGAGAGCCGACATCATTTCGTTGGCGGCCGGGCCGCGATAGTGCTCGGCGATTGCCTGATAGGCGGGCTCACCGCCGCCGAGCTTGCTGCAGATTGCCACGGAAAGGTTGAGCGTGGTGACGGTAAAGTCGCTGTAGATGGCGGGCGCGCACTGGTCAGGCTCGCGATGGACGATGTAGCGGGTGAGATACGAGCGGTTGGAAGAGCATTTCTCGAGCAGGGTACTGCCGAGATAAGAGTTTCCATTGATGAGCATTCGGGCGATCTCGAGATGTTTAAGGCTGCCGAACGAGCGAATATCGTTATAGAGGACCGAGCACGGCGTCTCTGCTGCCACGGATACCTCCTCTGATTGCTTCCTAGCCAATATGGCGATAGGAATTAATGGCCCCCGGTGGGCGACGTATTAAATGGCTGCGCAATATATAGTGTAACCAAAGCAACATTATAGGCCACATGTTCGAAATTGCAGGAAGACCGAGAGATTTGGTTTGGACTGGACGGAAATCCCCCCCCTCTGTCTTGATCTATAACAATTAGGACCGATTTTACTCGGTAACTGTTACAGATTGAGACGTTTGTGAACCGTGTCGACCGTTTGTCTCGATCTGTAACACGTAGAGGAAGATTTGCCCTGTGGATGTTACAGATTGAGACAATCGCCCCAGGCCCGCTCCATCCGCCCCGTCATCTGTGGTTTACGTGGGGTCATGCGAACCGAGGGTATACTAACCGGCGGCGAATCTGCCCCATCGCTTAGGGCCGCTGCGTCTGGACGGCGCGTGATAGGGCTGCCAAAGCGATCGCCAGCGTGCTGAG
>CAJMNP010000210.1 GCA_905214895.1 uncultured bacterium
AAAGTTTGAAGAGGGAAACTAATTGACCGAACGGACATGATTTTGGGTTAAGATGGGGACACCCCATGGGGGTATAGATATCAGTATTTGGAGAAAGGGGAACGCATGGAAGATTTGCTTAACCCCGCGAATCTCATCGTGCTGGCCGTCATTGCCGTTGGCATGTTTTTTGGACTGCGTCGCATTGCCGCTTCGACACACGGGAAGAGTTGTTGCAGCGATGGCGCGAGCGGCAAGAAGGCCAAGAAAGTAGTGGTTGCGGATACCGATCCGTCCCACTACCCCTATAGCGATGAGCTGCTTATCGGCGGCATGAGTTGCGACGGTTGCGCTCAGAACGTGGCTAATGCCCTGAATGCGCTGGATGACGTGTGGGCAACGGTGACGTATGCGGACCGCACGGCACGCGTACGCTCTAAGCAGCCGATCGACCGTGGCGCTCTCGTGGCGGCCGTGAGAGATGCGGGTTACTACGTCATGACGCTGTAGGCCTTGCCTTGGATGTGCATCCTTGTCTAGGCCCGGCCGCGCAGCTCCACATCTTGGATATCGTCGAAGTCAATGGCGATATCCTTAAGTTTGAGCAGCTTGAACGCGGGGAGCACTTCGTCGAGAATGCCGGTGCGGCTACGATAACCGTACGTATCGTAATAGGTGACGCGCACCAAGTCGCCGCGTTTGAGGCCCTCGAGCTTTTTCGAAAGCTCGAGGGCTTTTTCTTCTGTGAGTTCGCATTTGGGCTCGACAGTGATTTCTTGCTTGCGTACGAGCTCGTAGTATCCCGTGAGAGCGGCGAAGGGCATAAACTGCGCGGCACGGCCGGCGCGAACGGCGCCGTTGGCGGTGAGCTTTGAGTCGGCGGAGCGACGTCTTCCCTCGGGGTCCGCTAGGCGTTCAAAGGATGTCGGTGGCCGCATCGGCTGTTGTTGGGGCTTAGGCACGGTGTCCTCCTACCTGATCGTTGCGTTCGCGTGCGGTGGCGCCGGCGGTAAAGCTCAGCCCCTTGACGAGCGCGTTCTTGCCGTACTTGCCCTTTACGGCCAGGACGGCGCGCGCCAGGTCGCGCTCGCGCTCATCGGCCTTAACATCGCTGAACAGGTCGATAGTGGTAAATTCCTCGGGCATGAGGTTGCCAAATCCCAGGTTGATGCGCTTGACCGGTCGTTTGGGATCGACAGTCTGCGCCCAGAGCTCATCGAAATAGCCCATGATCTTCTTAAACGAATTGGTGCGCTCGGGCAGCTTTCGCGAAGCGTTTGAGTGCGCGAAGAGCGCGGCATAGCCACCGCGCGGTTTGCCGCCATGCTCTCCCACAAAGATGCCATCGATTGCCTGCGCCTCACGTACCAGTCGGCGCCGTTCGTCATTGCGCTGGACGGGCTTGGGCGCACGGGGTGCGAGCTCAGGGCCGGCGGTTGCGGTGGGCTCGATACTTGACGTGCTCGAGCGTAGGTGTCCGCATCCGTCTACATATTGCGCTGTACCGCTGGCATCGAGTCGGCGTATGTCGGCGCGCTCGCTCGCGTAGCCCACAAAGAGCGAGATGCTGTCGCACACCACGTGCTTATCGACTAAGTCCAGCACGGCGTTGTCGACCATCTCGCGTAAGACGGTGTAGGCCTGCTCGTAGGCATAGCCCTTCGAGAGCACCTGTCCTGTGGTGGTTGAGGTTGCCTGCGGGCGATACGCTTGGATATCGGCGATGGTTGTCGGCTCGCGCCCGAAGGCGTGGTCGATGAGATATTCGGCATTGACGCCGAGTTCATCGTAAAGCAGGTTTTCGTCGAGCGCGGCGACACCCATCAGGTCGTAGACGCCGTACTTTTCGAGCCGGGCTGCCACACCGGGGCCGATACCCCAGATATCGGTGATGGGTCGATGCGGCCAGATCTCCTTGCGAAAGGTTTCGTTATCGAGTATGCCGATGCGGCTGGGTACGTGCTTTGCGGTAATATCGAGCGCTACCTTAGCCTGGAATAGGTTGGGGCCGATACCGACGGTGGCCGTGATGCCGGTGCGCGCGAGGACCTCGTCGCGCAGCATGCAGGCGAACCCTTCGGCATCGGTGTGATAGAGGTCCAGATAGGGCGTCACGTCGATAAAGCATTCGTCGATGGAGTAGACGTG
>CAJMNP010000211.1 GCA_905214895.1 uncultured bacterium
CCAACATTGCTGTGAATTCCATTCCGCGTCACCTCTCTTTTAAACGGGACATTCAAGATAGCACCTCAATACCCGCCACCACAGCTCCTTCACGTTCGCCGGCCCTTCGGTCTAACGGATGGCGCGGCGGGGAAAAATCAACTCGTCAAACGATTTAGCAAGCACAACGCTGCCGGCGCCCTGCCGGCCACCATCGCATAGAATCGAGCCCCCATGGACACCCTCAACGATCTAAACGAGCGCGTCGACGCCTTTGTCGGCACCAGCTCCTTCGACGCGCCTGCCGCGACTAACGACCAGGCCCCCATCGATGTTCCTGCCGAGGTTCACGAGGACATCGTCGCCTCGGTCGATTTTTCCGAAGTCAAGCTCGCAGACGAGTTCACCGAGCCCCAGGCAGCCGTGACCCCCAACGGACTGCTCCCCATGGAGCCGCTGCCCATCGACGGGCGTTTGCGAAAGGCGGCCCTCCGCATGCCCGATGAGATCGAGGAGGCCAGCGGCTTTACGCTCTTCGGTCGTCGCATCAAGTCGCTTATCTACACCACCGACGTCGCGGTCATCCGTAACTCCAACGCCGATGCCGTCTTTGCCGTTTACCCCTTCACGCCGCAGCCCGCCATTACGCAGGCGCTGCTGACCGTTGCCGAGTGCCCGGTCTTTGTAGGCGTGGGCGGCGGAACTACGACCGGTAAGCGCTCCGTACAGATGGCAGCCGTCTCCGAGATGCAGGGCGCGGCGGGCTGCGTGGTCAACTCCCCCGCCACCGCCGAGATGGTCGAGCACATCACCAACATCGCCGACATCCCCGTCATCGCCACGGTCGTACGTTGCGACGATGATGCGCATGCCAAAGTGCGCGCCGGAGCCAAGATCCTCAACATCGCGGCCGGCAAGAACACGCCGCAGGTCCTGCGTGAACTGCGCGAGCACTATCCCAACCTGCCGCTCATCGCACCGGGCGGCAAGACGCCCGAGAGCATCCGCGAGACCATCGCCGCCGGTGCCAACGCCATCATTTGGACGCCGCCTTCGGCCCAACAGCTGCAGACCGACATGATGCAGCGCTACCGCAAGATGAAGGAAGACGCCACGCCCGTCATCTCGCACGACGATGTGCCCATTATCGACCAGGTCGCCGCCGCCGAGGTCAGCCAGGTCGAGAACATGAATCCCGACGTGCCGATCCCCGACGAAGTCATCGAACGCGTCGCTTCGATCCACGATCATATCGAGGAGCGTCGTGCCAACCGTGGACTCAAGCCCTCGCTGCACGGCTTCTTCTTCCGCGGAAAGAAACGCTAGCCGCAACAGCAAGGCCCGCCCCGCAAACAACGGGACGGGCCGTTTTCGTTTGAGCAATCATGCGGCGACGTGATGAGGCAAATTAATCCACGCGCTTGTCGCCCATAAAGAAGAGCGCCACCGTACCAGGTCCGGTGTGCGAACCGATCAGAGCACCGATATTGTTGATCTCAATCTTGCCTTTGAGCTGCGGAACTTGTTCCTCAATCAGCGCCGCAACGGCCTCAGCGTCCTCGCGGCACGCCGAATGGGACAAGATGCACTTACCTGAATAAGCCGCACCGTCCTGCACATGTGCCATCATGGTCTTAGCCATCTCGGAAATCGCGCGCTTCTTAGTGCGAATCTTCTCACGTGGCGACAGCCCACCTTCGCAATCGACCGTCATAAGTGGGCAAATCTTAAGCGCCGTGCCGATGATCGCGCTCGCGGCCGAAATGCGACCGCCGCGCAGATAGCTCGACAGATCGGTCGAGAAGAACCAGTGGTGAAGGTTGAGTTTATGCTCCTCAATCCAAGCGGCCGTCTCGTCGAGTGAAGCCCCGCTATCGCGCACGTCGGCAGCATATTCCAGCAACAGGCCAAAGCCCGAAGACGCCCCCAGCGAATCGATGACGCGCACCTTGCCGCCCTGGGGATAGCGATCCGCAAGCATCTGCGCCGCAACGCAGGCCGATCCATACGTGCCCGAAATACCCGACGACAGCGTCAGATGCAGCACGTCTTTACCCTCGGCAACAAACGGCTCCCAAAACTCCTCGTACTCACCCACGCTCACCTGAGACGTCTTGGGCATGGCGCCCGCAG
>CAJMNP010000212.1 GCA_905214895.1 uncultured bacterium
ACAGCACAAATAGGAACTATATCACCGCAACTGATGGGGCGGGATGGCGGGCACTTGCTGCTGCGTGGTTTTGCTAGTAGCTCACCTGGCAGGGGATGCCGAGCGCGCGCACGCGTGCGGCGATTGTGTCGAGCACCACGGGCGCTGCTTTGGCAAGGCCGGCGACCGGTGTCTCGCGCGCCACCGTGTAGATGGTCGCCTCCTGCGGGCGAATGCGCTCGAGTGCCGCGAGCCAAGGGCCGACGTACGCTTCACCAGTGTTATCGAGGGACTTGCCCTGATACTCGCCGGTCAAAAAGATCGTCTGGATAATAACGTGACCGTCAAAGCTTGCGAACGTTTCGATCTGGTGCTCTACATCGTAGGGGCCAACGGGCTGGTCGAGCAGCTGGATAAATGCCGGGTCGACGGTGTCGAGCTTAAGAATGTTGTCGTCGACCATCATGAGCGCATCGTGCACAGCGGGCTGGTCGGCGCGCGTGCCGTTGGAAAGCACGGCAATCTTGGTGTTTGGGGCCAGCTGGTCGCGAAGCGCGACGGCGCCGGCGATGGCCTGCGGAAACTCCGGTGCGGCGGTGGGCTCGCCGTTGCCGGCAAACGTGATTACATCGGGCAGCTCGCCCTCGGCCGCCATCTCGCGCAGCTTTGCCTCGAGCGCGTCGAGTACCACGGCAGCCGTGTTATACGGCTCGTGGCAGGGGCGCTCGGAGTTGAGACCGTTCTCGCAGTAGATGCAGTCAAACGTACAGATCTTGCCCGATGCCGGCATCATGTTGACGCCGAGCGAAAGGCCCAGGCGGCGGCTGCGCACCGGTCCAAAGATGGGGCTGGCATTTAAAAACGTAGACATAGACATATGCTCCTTGGGACAGTTGTGCCTAAGCATAGCATCGGCGCCAAAGTCTGGTTTGGGCTTGTGCTCTTAGGTTTCGTTTTTTCATTCTGCCCTCGATGCCCACGATATGAAAGGTTCCGGGTCGGGTACAGTTCATGTGTTAACAAGGCACAAGACGATGGGGCACAACATGGATTTTACGGTCGAGAATGCGGGCACTACGATTGCCTGTCGCGAGTTTGCCGAGTCAGGCGTGCCGTCGAATGCGCCTGCCTTGATATGCGTGCACGGCGCCTGCGTCGATGGCACATTTTTTGAGGGCATCGCCTGCGAGCTCAGCCAAGTGTGCCGCGTAGTTGTCTACGACCGCCGCGGCTGCGGCGAAAGCGGCGATGCCGCGGACGGGCGCTACGACCTCGCCGCCCAGGCCGCCGATCTGCAGGCCGTTATCGAGCATATCGGCGCTCCGGCAAACGTGCTCGCGCATAGTGCCGGTACGCTGGTGACCCTGGAGCTTCTCCGTACAAACCCGATCATTGTCTCGCGTGCGATTCTGCATGAACCCGCCGTGACAAACGAAGGCGCCGGCCTGGGCGCGGCCCCGGTTTTGCTCGAGATGATTGCCGCAGGAAAGGTCTCGAGGGCGTTAAGGGCCTTCCTGGGCGCCATTGGCGATTCGGACCCTCAAGCCCCCAAGTTAACCGAGGCAGAAGCCAAGCATGCCCTGCGCAACGGTCGCAGTTTCATGGCAAACGAATACGAGATCACTATGACCTGCGTTCCCAATTGGGATGGCGTCCGCGCATCGAAAACGGTGGCCGCCGTGTTCCTAGGCGAGCTCTCGATTGGCACGCCCCGCGAGGCGGGCACGAGGACGGCGGCTGAGCTTTTGGATTGTCCGCTCGTAGTAGTTCCCGGTGCGCACAACGGGCCGCGCGATCGCCCGACAGCGGCCGCCCAGGCTGTCCGCGGCATCCTGGGGCTCTAGCGGCCGCAATCATCAAAACGGGCTTTTCCGTAAACGTTTCGGCTGTGTTAACAAGGGTGCTCAAAACCCAACGTCTGCGGCTTCAGCCCTGCCGTCTGCCAACTCATAAAAAAGAAACGGTATTCACGTGCGTACCTGCATCGACAAGGTGCTACCCTTGTAACATTTGGTACCCACTGCTACCAAGCGAAACTACTGAAAGGGCCCCCTATGCTCAATAATCACGAGGCCAATCTAACCGACGAGGAGGCTGCCGCCGAGGTCGCCCGTGTCGCGAAGACCTAC
>CAJMNP010000213.1 GCA_905214895.1 uncultured bacterium
CGCAGCAGACGGTTTCGCGCGTCGCCAACGGCTTGCCCAACGTTAACGAGCAGACACGTCAGCGCGTGCAGGCCGCTATGCAAGAGCTCGGCTTCCGTCCGAGTTATGCCGGTCGCTCGCTGCGCGACGGTCGTTACCATTCGGTTGGCCTATGCGTCAACGATGTTACCAAGTTTGGCAACCTCTCAATGATCGACGGCATCGCCAGTGCTGCTCGTGAGCATAATTGCGCCATCACGCTGGTCGAGATGTCCAAGACCGAGGAATTCTCGCTTGCCGAGGCCACGCGTCGTATGGCCGCGCTGCCCGTGGACGGTATTATCATCGGCATGAGTCGCATGGCGCCCGATTTTGAGACGTTCGATCCGTTGCCGGGCATTGGAACGGTCATCGTTACCATGTACGCGCATCCGCGCGTGACCACGGTCGATTCCGACCATTACGGCTGCTCGCTGTTGCTCATGGATCACCTGTTTGAGCTGGGACACGAGCAGATTCGCTATATTGGCGGACCGTCGTTCTCAGTCGACGAGCAATTTCGTCGCGCCGGTTGGCAAGATGCACTCGAGCGTAAACACATCGAGCCGGTAGAGCCGCTCGAGGGCGACTGGTCTGCCAACAGCGGCTACGAGGCCGGCAGGTACCTGGCCGAGCACGACCGCACCATGACGGCGATTTACGCGGCAAACGACCAGATGGCAAACGGCGCAATTGCAGCGCTGCGCGATAGTGGCTTGCGCGTGCCCGAGGACGTGAGCGTGGTGGGCGTCGATGATTCGCTCGATGATTTTGTGGCACACAACGAGCTCACGACCGTGCGATTTGATCTACATCAGCGCGGACGCGAGGTATTCGAGCATGCGGTTCCCGAGGCGGGTACGGCGGGCAAAACCGTTGCCATTCGTATTCCCGGCCAGCTCATTATTCGACATAGCACGGCGGTACCGCGCGCATAGTTTGCGCAGGTAAACGGCGATTTATCGTATTTCAATAACAATCGGTATGGATGCCGGCAGATAACAGCTGGGATACTGCCGAGTGTTATGATAGACGGGTTCTTTTGTCTATCTAGGAGGCTTTGCCTGATGGAGATCACCAAGGATATCCGCTACATCGGTGTCGACGATCACGACATTGACCTGTTCGAGGGCCAGTACGACGTGTCCGAGAACGGCATGGCATACAACAGCTATGTTATCTTGGGCGATAAAATCGCTGTCGCCGATTCGGTTGACGCTGGCTTTGTCGACGAATGGCTCGGCAACCTCGAGGCCGCGCTCGACGGCCGTACGCCCGACTACCTGGTCGTCCATCACATGGAGCCCGATCACTCTGCTGGCATCGCCGCCTTTATGGAGCGCTACCCCCAGGCACAGATTGTGGCCAGCATGGGCGCCTTCCGCATGATGGTCAACTACTTTGGCACCGACTACCCCGAGCGTAAGATGGTCGTCAAAGAGGGCGACGTGCTCGACCTGGGTGGCCACAGCCTAACGTTTGTCGGCGCCCCCAACGTGCACTGGCCCGAGGTGATCTTCTCCTACGAGTCCACCGACAAGGTGCTCTTTAGTGCCGACGGCTTTGGCAAGTTCGGCGCCAACGACATCGAGGACCCGGAAGGCTGGGCTTGCGAAGCGCGCCGCTACTACTTTGGCATCGTCGGTAAGTTCGGCAAATTCGTGCAGACCGTGCTCAAGAAGGCCGCCGATCTGGATATCCAGATCATCTGTCCGCTCCACGGCCCCGTACTGACCGAGAACCTGGGCTATTACCTCGACACCTATAACACCTGGTCGAGTTATCAGCCCGAGGACGAGGGCATCACGATCGCCTATGCGAGCGTGTATGGCCATCTGAAGGCTGCCGTCGAGGAGCTCGCCGCAGCGCTTGATGCTCGCGGCCAGAAGGTCTCCGTCTTTGACCTGGCTCGCGACGACATGGCCGAGGCCGTTGAGGATGCGTTCCGCTACGACCGTCTGGTGCTCGCTTCCATCACCTATCAGGGCGAGATCTTCCCGTTCATGAGCACCTTTATCCACACGCTTGCCG
>CAJMNP010000214.1 GCA_905214895.1 uncultured bacterium
CCGGTGTCGCGTACGTTGTCGGCGATTGCGTCGCTTACCAGGAAGTAGTCGATGCGCCAGCCTGCGTTGTTCTTGCGGGCATTAAAGCGATAGCTCCACCAGCTGTAGACGCCCTCGACGTCGGGGTTTGCCGTGCGCCAGGTATCGGTAAAGCCGGCGTTGAGTAGCTCGGTGAACTTGCCGCGCTCCTCGTCCGAAAAGCCCGCGTTGCCGCGGTTGGACTTGGGGTTCTTAAGGTCGATCTCCTCGTGCGCCACGTTAAAGTCGCCGCAGGTCACGACGGGTTTGCCGGTCTCGCGCTCGAGCGCGTTCAAAAAGCCGCGGTAAGCATCGTCCCAGGCCATGCGCACGTCGATGCGGGCGAGTTCATTTTGGGCGTTGGGCGTATAGACGTCGACAAACCAAAACTTGTCGAACTCGAGCGCGCAGACGCGGCCCTCGGTCGCGGCTTGGGCAACGAGCTCGGCAGCCTCGCCTTCGCCGGCGTAGGGTAGCAGCGCGTCGGCGTGCAGCACGCGCAGCGGTTCCTGGCGGCTAAAGACCGCGGTGCCCGAATAGCCTTTACGCTCGGCGTAGCTCCAGGTTTGGTGATAGCCGGGCAGGTCAATATCGACCTGGCCTTCTTGCAGCTTGGTCTCTTGCAGCGCCAGGATATCGACGTCGAGTTCTTGCGCGATCTGGATAAAGCTCGGGTCCTTTTTGAGCACGGCGCGCAGGCCGTTGACGTTCCACGAGGCGAAAGTGTAAGTCTGAGGCATGGTGTCCTTTCGACGGGGTTGGCAGGCTTAAGATTAGCGCAACAGGGGCGGGGCGGGCTCCGCGCATGCTGACTTAAAGGCCGCATGCTGGGACGTCGCCCAACGCTGCCCGACTAACAAGGACGGAGGACTCATATGACGCAAGCGATAACAGATCCCAGGCAGGCCTCCGCCGCGCTGGCGGAGCTGTTCAATACCCACGAGCGCGTGGTGTTCTTTGGCGGTGCAGGTGTTTCCACGGCAAGCGGCATCCCCGATTTTCGCAGCGTTGACGGCCTGTATCACCAGCAGTTTGCCTATCCGCCCGAGACCATGCTCTCGCACAGCTTTTACGAGACACATCCGGCGGAGTTCTTCGACTTTTACCGCACCAAGATGATTGCGCTTAACGCTAAGCCCAACCGCTGCCACACCAAGCTGGCCGAGCTGGAGCGCGCCGGCAAGCTTGATGTCGTGGTGACGCAAAACATCGACGGCTTGCATCAGATGGCGGGCTCGCAGCGCGTGTTTGAGTTGCACGGATCGGTCCATCGCAACATTTGCCAGTCGTGCGGCGCGGTCTATAGCGCCGAGTGGATTTGCTCGCGCGAGCACGAGGACGCCGCGGGCGTGCCCGTGTGCCCCGCGTGCGGTGGTCGCATCAAGCCCGATGTGGTGCTCTACGAGGAGCCGCTCGACGAGCATGTGTTGACCGGTGCCGTTGCCGCCATCGCCGCGGCCGATGCCCTCATTGTAGGCGGGACCTCGCTCGTGGTGTATCCGGCGGCGGGCCTTACACGCTACTTTACCGGCGATACACTGGCCATATGCAACCTTGCCCCCACCGATCAGGATGCAAATGCCGACCTGCTGATTTCTTGCGACATCGCGGCCGCGTTTGCGTTCTAGCCCGCGTGCGCGGATACAATAGAAAGACTGAGTGCAAAGCGACCCCGCCGCCAGCTCCCCAAGCTCGGCGGCGTGGGCATTTTAGGAGGATGTTCATGGCGAACGACAGCAAGACATGGCGGTGCGGAAAGTATGAGCTCAGCTTTGACCGTCCGCGCATCATGGGCGTCCTCAACGTGACGCCCGATTCGTTTAGCGATGGCGGGGAGCACTTCGACCCGGACGCCGCGATCGAGTATGGCCTGGCGATGCTCGACGCCGGCGCCGACATCATCGACGTAGGCGGCGAGTCCACGCGCCCTGGTTTTACCCCGGTCAATCCCGACGAGGAGGCTCGCCGCGTGCTGCCCGTGGTGCGCGCGCTGGCCAA
>CAJMNP010000215.1 GCA_905214895.1 uncultured bacterium
ATACTCGGCAACGCTCTGCTCCACCTGATTCATGGACGACCTCCTTACCAATGAGCGGCGAGCGTGCCCGCCCCTCACATCACATACTTATATAGCGAAAAGTTTAGCAAGCTCGGCCACCGAGTGCACCACCGCATCGGCGCCCGCGGCCTCATGCTCACCCGGCGCCGCCGCGCCCGAATAGATGCCGATGCACGGCACGCCCATTGCGTGCGCGCCCTCCACATCGTTAAAGCGATCGCCGATCATCACGGCATCGTCCGCCGTCGCACCGAGCGCCGCCAGGGCATCGCGGACCGAATCGGCCTTGGTCTCGCGTCCCTGCGGCGGATTCATGCCAACCACTGCCTTAAACTGAGAAAGCCCCAGCTCGCCCACCATGTCGATGCACTTTGCCTCCATGCGCGACGTCGCCACGGCCAAGCGATGCCCCTGGGCGGCCAACCCATCCAGCAGCTCGGAAATTCCATCGAACACAGGGTACTCTTCCGGTCCCAGCTCATCAAAAAAGGCACGGTACTCGTCGGCCACCACAAGCGACTCCTCGCGCGAGAAGCCATAAAAGTCGTGAAAGCTCTTCCACAGGGGCGGCCCAATCATGCGGCGCAGATCACCCATCTGCGCCTCCGAAAACCCGCGCACAGCCAGCGTCTTGCGCGTCGAGGTCATCACCGCCCGGCCTGTATCGGCCACCGTGCCATCGAAATCAAACAGCACAACCGACCGCTTGCATATCTCCAGCTGCTCCACTGGCACCCTCTCTTCCCCAGTTGACGATTTCCACACCGACACTTCAAACTGTTGACTATTCAACAATTGAACCTAGTAATGTGGAACGACTCTACTATACTTGTCGCACTTTGCTCTCAGAAGGCGGCGCGCAAGCGCCCCAACGAAAGGTGCAATTATGTCTTTTGCCATCATAACCGACTCCACGTCGGACATCTCCCCCGCCCGTGCCCAAGAGCTCGGCATTTACGTGATTCCGCTGCATGTGATTATCGAGGGCGAGGACCTGCTCGACCAAGTGCAGATTACCGCCGAGGAATACGTCGCGCGCATGGCCGGCTCCGAGCAACTGCCGCACACCTCGCAGCCGAGCGCCGGCGAGTTTAAGGCACTCTTTGACCGCGTGCGCGCCGACGGCCACGATAGCGCGATCTTTATCTCGCTATGCAGCGAGTGGTCTGCCTGCTATTCCAACGCATGCCTGACGGCCGCGACCCACGAGCTCGACGTGCGCTGCATCGATTCGCGCACCGGATCGGGCGCCGAAGGCCTGCTGGTGGAGTACGCGCTCGCCATGCGCGAGGACGGCCGCAGCCTGGACGAGACCGAGGCGCAGATTCGCGCGACGCTGCCCGATGCCCACCTGCTGCTGATTCCCCGCACGCTCGAGAACCTTGTTAAGAACGGCCGCGCGCCCAAGCTTGCCGGCCACCTCACGCAGATGCTCAACATTCGCCTGGCCGTTTCGCCGGAGTGGAAATCGGGCGAGATCAAGGCCATCAAGAAGGGCCGCGGCGCCAAACGCATCGTTGCGAACACCATGTCCGATTGCCTCGCATTTTTGGCCGAGCATCCGGGCTCCAGCGTTCGCGTGCTCACAACCGGCGCCGCCGAGGAGCAGGAGCTTGTCAACCAAGCGCTCGCAGGCCAGGACTACGTAGACGCCGGCACCGGCCCCATCGGCTGCACCATCGCCACCCACGTAGGCGTCGACGCCATCGCCATCAGTTACTGCCCCCGCTATCAGCCCATCCACTAGGGGCACCTTTACCACTTGCGGTGGAATAGGGACTGTTTTTGGCTTATTAGCCGCAAATCAATCCCTATTCCACCGCAACTTAGAAATCGGCAATCAGCCCTGCGGACCCTGGAACAGCTCCTCATGAGAGCCCATTCTGACCAGCCGGATCACAGGATTAGTCTTATGCGGCAAGTAGAGAACGACCACGTCGACCAAGCCATCGGATAGATGGAAATCGATGTGGCCGTTGTAGTTGCCGCCCG
>CAJMNP010000216.1 GCA_905214895.1 uncultured bacterium
CGTCATAATCGGTAGGCTATCATCAGCCTCGAACTCCCATGCAGCGCCGCCGCGACCGCCAAACGTCCAGATACAAAAGGCAATCACCAGCACGGCAAGCACCGCAAAACCAATCGCGACAAGGCCATGGTGCGCACGGCTTTCCTCGGCCGATACATACCATTGCGTCTCTCGATATAGATGCTTGTCTTCCATGTTCGCCTCCCCACAGGCACACTCATTGCGTCAATCGTACCCATTCGAGCTATACTTGAGCCCATTACATAAACGGGGAGCTTGCAGGACAAGACGGCAGGCTGAGATTGGGCGCGCCCGCCCTGACCCGCAAACCTGATATGGGTAATGCCAACGAAGGGAGCCGTGCCAATGAGCACACAGACCGAGCCCAAGCTCGTCACGCAAATCGACTTCGCCCGCGCCGGGCAGATCACGCCGCAGATGAAGGAGGTTGCCGAGCGCGAGCATCGCGATCCCGAGTACATCCGCGAGCGCGTGGCAGACGGCCGCATCGCCATTCCCGCCAACATCGTGCATATCAAAAAGGGCATGCACGCCTTTGGTGTCGGTGAGGGCCTGTCCACCAAGGTCAATGTGAACCTGGGCATCTCGGGCGACAAGGCCGATGCCGCCGAGGAATGGAAGAAGGTCAAGATTGCCGAGGACTTTGGCGCCGACGCCATCATGGACCTCTCCAACTCGGGCAAGACGCGCCAGTTCCGCCAGCAGCTCATCGACGAGACGCCGCTCATGGTGGGCACGGTGCCGATGTACGACGCCATCGGCTACATGGAAAAGCCACTGGTCAAGCTGACCAAGGACGACCTGTTCGAGGTCGTGCGCGCGCACGCCGAGGACGGCGTGGACTTTATGACTATCCACTGCGGCATCAACAAGTCGGTCACCAAGACCTTTAAGGAGACCGGTCGCCTGATGAACATCGTCAGCCGCGGCGGCTCGCTGCTGTTTGGCTGGATGGAGGTCACCGGCAACGAGAACCCCTTCTACGAGTACTTTGACGAGCTGCTCCAGATTTGCCACGAGTACGACGTGACGATTTCGCTCGGCGACTCCTGCCGCCCGGGCTGCCTCTACGACTCCAACGACGCCACCGAGACCGCCGAGATGATCGAGCTGGGCAAGCTGTGCAAGCGCGCCTGGGCAGCCGGCGTCCAGGTCATGGTCGAGGGCCCGGGCCATATGGCGCTTGACGAGATCGCCGCCAACATGAAGCTGCAGAAGCGCCTGTGCCACAACGCCCCGTTCTATGTGCTGGGGCCGCTGGTGACCGATATCGGCGTGGGTTACGACCACATCACCGCAGCCATCGGCGGCGCCATCTCCGCCAGCTCCGGTGCCGACTTCCTGTGCTACGTGACACCAGCCGAGCACCTGTGCCTGCCTAACGCTCAGGATGTGCTCGACGGCCTCATGGCCACCAAGATTGCCGCGCACGCCGCCGATATCGCCAAGAAGGTGCCGCACGCACGCGACATGGACGACAAGATGGGCCAGGCACGCCGCAAGCTCGACTGGGACGCCATGTGGAAGTGCGCGCTCGACCCAGTTACGGGCAAGAAGCGCTACGAGGAGTCTCCCGCCGCCACCGAGGGCACTTGCACCATGTGTGGCAAGATGTGCGCCGTCCGTACCGTCAACAAGGTGTTCGAGGGCACGACAATCGATCTCGGCATGGAAGATTAGCTTTTTCGAGGTAATCACCAGCAAGCCCACTGCAACGCCTGTCAATTGTTGACATGTGAACATTTGCTTACATTTGCGTAAAGATTGCATCGCCCGCCCGGGTTCGGAATACAGCCGGCCCGGGCATCTTTATAATGCAGACTTAAAGACCCATTTGAATCCGACCGGACAAGGGAGTGAGCATGGATCGCAGTAAGGTACCCGCCGTTCTATCCATCGCGGGATCCGATTCCAGCGGCGGTGCCGGCATTCAGGCCGACATCAAGACCATCACGGCGCACCGCCTGTATGCCGAGACGGCCATCACCGC